>NZ_JAIXMK010000037.1:0-5412 GCF_020328095.1 Streptomyces sichuanensis | reverse complement strand
CCCCCCCCCCCACTGCCGTACCCGGGCACCCGCTCGGGATCTCCTGCGCGGGGGCTGGTAGAGCCCGTACGGATCGGGTAGGTACATACGGACGAGTAGCACCGGTCGGTAGTCGACCGGGACAACCGCCCCGACTCAACACGGTGAGGTGCCAGATGACCGCACCATCCGTACGACCGGTCTCCGAGCGCGAGGCTCGCCAGGTCGCCGAAGCGGCCCGCGAGCAGGGATGGAAGAAGCCCAGCTTCGCCAAGGAGCTCTTCCTCGGCCGGTTCCGGCTCGACCTGCTGCATCCCCATCCCACCCCCGCCCCCGAGGACGTCCGCCGCGGCGAGGAGTTCCTCGCCAAGCTGCGCGACTTCTGCGAGACGCGGATCGACGGCGCCCGCATCGAGCGCGAAGCGAAGATCCCCGACGAGACGGTGAACGGGCTCAAGGAGCTCGGCGCCTTCGGCATGAAGATCGACATCAAGTACGGGGGCCTCGGGCTCACCCAGGTCTACTACAACAAGGCGCTCTCCCTCGTCGGCTCCGCCAGCCCCGTCGTCGGCGCCCTGCTCTCGGCCCACCAGTCCATCGGCGTGCCCCAGCCGCTGAAGCTCTTCGGCACGCAGGAGCAGAAGGAGAAGTTCCTGCCGCGCTGCGCGCGCACGGACATCACCGCCTTCCTCCTCACCGAGCCGGACGTCGGCTCCGACCCGGCCCGGCTGGCCACGACCGCCGTGCCCGACGGCGACGACTACGTCCTGGACGGCGTGAAGCTGTGGACCACCAACGGCGTCGTCGCCGACCTGCTCGTCGTCATGGCGCGGGTGCCCAGGAGCGAGGGCCACAAGGGCGGCATCACCGCCTTCGTCGTCGAGGCGGCGGCCGAAGGCGTCACCGTGGAGAACCGCAACGCCTTCATGGGCCTGCGCGGCATCGAGAACGGCGTCACCCGCTTCCACCAGGTCCGCGTCCCCGCCTCGCAGCGCATCGGCCCCGAGGGCGCCGGCCTGAAGATCGCACTGACCACGCTCAACACCGGTCGGCTGTCCATCCCCGCCATGTGCGTCTCCGGCGGCAAATGGGCCCTGAAGATCGCCCGTGAGTGGTCCACCGCCCGCGAGCAGTGGGGCAAGTCCATCGCCCGGCACGAGGCCGTCGGCGCGAAGATCTCCTTCATCGCCGCGACGACCTTCGCCCTCGAAGCCGTCCTCGACCTCTCCAGCCAGATGGCCGACGAGGACCGCAACGACATCCGCATCGAGGCCGCGCTCGCCAAGCTCTACGCCAGCGAGATGGCCTGGCTGATGACGGACGAGCTCGTCCAGATCCGTGGCGGC
Source organism: Streptomyces sichuanensis (assembly GCF_020328095.1). Classification (NCBI taxonomy): domain Bacteria; kingdom Bacillati; phylum Actinomycetota; class Actinomycetes; order Kitasatosporales; family Streptomycetaceae; genus Streptomyces; species Streptomyces sichuanensis. The sequence continues at coordinate 4,087 of NZ_JAIXMK010000037.1, read as the reverse complement.
CGCGGCTACGAGAGCGCCGACTCGCTGGCCGCCCGCGGCGAGCGGGCCGTGCCCGCCGAGCAGATGCTGCGCGACTCGCGGATCAACCGCATCTTCGAGGGCTCCACCGAGATCATGCACCTGCTCATCGCCCGCGAGGCCGTCGACGCCCACCTCACGGTCGCCGGCGACCTCATCGACCCCGACAAGTCCCTCGGCGACAAGGCCCGCGCCGGCGCCCGCGCCGGCGGCTTCTACGCCCGCTGGCTGCCCAAGCTCGTCGCCGGGCCCGGACAGCTCCCGCGCACCTACGCCGAGTTCCACCCGGCCGGCCACCGCGACCTGTCCGGGCACCTGCGCTACGTCGAGCGCTCCTCGCGCAAGCTGGCCCGCTCCACCTTCTACGCCATGTCGCGGTGGCAGGGCCGCATGGAGACCAAGCAGGGCTTCCTCGGCCGCATCGTCGACATCGGCGCCGAGCTGTTCGCCATGAGCGCCGCCTGCGTGCGCGCCGAGCACCTGCGCATCCTCGGCGAGCACGGCGGCGAGGCGTACGAGCTCGCCGACGCCTTCTGCCGCCAGTCCCGCCTGCGCGTGGAGGAGCTCTTCCGGCGGCTGTGGAGCAACACCGACGAGCTCGACCGCAAGGTCGTCTCCCAGGTGATGGCGGGCTCCTACGAGTGGCTGGAGAGCGGCATCGTCGACCCCAGCGGCGAAGGCCCCTGGATCGCCGACGCCACTCCCGGACCCTCCAAGGCGGAGAACGTCCACCGTCCGATCCGCTGAGCCGGCGGGTCCCGCGGCCGCATCACCGGGACGCCCTGTCGGGCCCGCCCGGCGGTGCGGCCACAATGGGGGGATGACGGACTCCCTCGCTGACCCGCACCTGCGCTACTCCGCCGCCCCGGCCGGCGGCGGACCGCGCGAGATCGTGATCCTCGGCTCGACCGGCTCCATCGGCACCCAGGCCATCGACCTCGTGCTCCGCAACCCCGACCGCTTCACGGTGACCGCCCTGTCGGCCGCCGGCGGCCGGGTGGAGCTCCTCGCCGAGCAGGCGCGCCGGCTGCGGGTGCGCCGGGTGGCGGTCGCGCAGGCCGACAAGGCGCCCGCGCTGCGCGAGGCGCTCGCCGCCCAGTACGGCGGCGAGCCGCTGCCCGAGATCCTCGCGGGCCCGGACGCGGCCACGGAGCTGGCCCGCAGCGAGTGCCACACCGTCCTCAACGGCATCACCGGCTCCATCGGCCTGGCGCCCACCCTGGCCGCCCTGGAGGCCGGCCGCACCCTCGCCCTGGCCAACAAGGAGTCGCTGATCGTCGGCGGCCCGCTGGTCAAGGCCGTCGCCAAGCCCGGCCAGATCATCCCGGTGGACTCCGAGCACGCGGCCCTCTTCCAGGCCCTGCTCGGCGGCACCCGCTCCGAGGTCCGCAAGCTCGTGGTCACCGCCTCCGGCGGCCCGTTCCGCGGCCGCAGCAAGGCGGAGCTGGCCTCGGTCACCCCGAAGGACGCCCTGGCGCACCCCACCTGGTCCATGGGCCCGGTGATCACCATCAACTCCGCCACCCTGGTCAACAAGGGGCTGGAGGTCATCGAGGCCCACCTGCTGTACGACATCCCCTTCGAGCGCATCGAGGTCGTCGTCCACCCGCAGTCCTACGTCCACTCGATGGTGGAATTCACCGACGGCTCCACGCTCGCCCAGGCCACCCCGCCCGACATGCGCGGACCGATCGCCATCGGCCTCGGCTGGCCCGAGCGGGTGCCGGACGCGGCCCCCGCCTTCGACTGGTCCCAGGCGTCGACCTGGGAGTTCTTCCCGCTCGACGACGATGCCTTCCCCTCCGTCGGCCTGGCCCGGCACGTCGGCGGCCTGGGCGGCACGGCACCGGCCGTCTTCAACGCCGCCAACGAGGAGTGCGTCGATGCGTTCCTCAGCGGACAGCTGCCGTTCAATGGGATCGTGGACACCGTCGCCGAGGTGGTGGCGGAACACGGCACTCCCGCCGCGGGAACCCGCCTGACCGTCTCGGACGTCCTGCAAGCGGAGACCTGGGCACGCGCCCGGGCCCGCGAACTGGCGGCCCGTACGGGCGCCCGTACGGCGAAAGCGACCTCGGAGGCCCGCGCATGACGACACTGATGACCGTCCTCGGGATAGTCGTCTTCGTGGTGGGCCTGCTCTTCTCCATCGCCTGGCACGAGCTGGGGCACCTCTCCACCGCCAAGATGTTCGGCATCCGGGTGCCGCAGTACATGGTCGGCTTCGGGCCGACGCTCTTCTCGCGGCAGAAGGGCGAGACCGAGTACGGCATCAAGGCCGTCCCGCTCGGCGGCTACATCCGCATGATCGGCATGTTCCCGCCCGGTGAGGACGGCCGGATCAGCGCCCGCTCCACCTCGCCCTGGCGCGGCATGATCGAGGACGCCCGCTCCGCGGCCTTCGAGGAGCTGCGGCCCGGCGACGAGACCCGCATGTTCTACACGCGCAAGCCCTGGAAGCGCGTGATCGTCATGTTCGCCGGACCGTTCATGAACCTGGTCCTGGCCGTGGTGATCTTCCTGGGCGTGATGATGTCGTTCGGCGTCAACACCCAGACCACCACCGTCTCCGCCGTCTCCGACTGCGTGGTCTCCGCCAGCGCCCCCACCGACAAGTGCCCCGCGGGCGCCAAGGACTCCCCGGCCAAGGCGGCCGGCCTCCAGCCCAAGGACCGCATCGTCGCCTTCAACGGCCACAAGGCCACCGACTGGACGACGCTGCAGAAGGAGATCCGCAAGACCACCGGCCCGGCCACGATCACCGTCGTCCGGGACGGGCAGCAGAAGACCCTCACCGCGGACCTCATCTCCAACCAGGTCCAGAAGTACGACAGCAAGGGCGCCCCCCTCAAGGGCCAGTACGTCACCGCGGGCTTCCTCGGCTTCACGCCCGCCACCGGCGTCGTCCAGCAGTCCTTCGGACAGTCCGTCGACCGTATGGGCGACATGGTCCAGTCCGGTGTGGAGTCCCTGATCGCCCTGCCCGGCAAGATCCCGGACCTGTGGAACGCGGCCTTCGACGGCGGCGAGCGCAAGGCCGACTCGCCCATGGGCGTCGTGGGCGCGGCCCGCGTCGGCGGCGAGGTCTTCAACCTCGACATCCCGCCGTCCCAGCAGATCGCGACCATGCTCTTCCTGGTCGCCGGCTTCAACCTCTCGCTGTTCCTGTTCAACATGCTGCCGCTGCTGCCGCTGGACGGCGGGCACATCGCGGGCGCGCTGTGGGAGTCGGTGCGGCGCACGTTCGCCAAGCTCTTCCGGCGCCCCGACCCGGGCCCCTTCGACGTGGCGAAGCTGATGCCCGTCGCGTACGTGGTGGCCGGGATCTTCGTCTGCTTCACGATCCTCGTGCTCATCGCGGACCTGGTGAACCCGGTGCGGCTCACCTGATGGCCGCCGCAAGCGTCCCGTGAACGCCGGAAGGGCCGCATCTGCGGCCCTTCCGGCGTTCACGCATCCGTCCCGGGGCCCGGGCGGGGGAACGGCAATGTGCTCCGGAGGGGACCGGTGCCGTAACCTCGGATGACGGAGCCCGCCGATCTCGGGACCATGATTTAAGACCTTGGGGTTGCTCGCCAGATGACAGCGATTTCGCTTGGAATGCCGTCCGTTCCGACCAAGCTCGCCGACCGCAGGGTCAGCCGCAAGATCCAGGTCGGATCCGTGGCCGTCGGCGGCGACGCCCCCGTCTCCGTCCAGTCGATGACGACCACCCGGACCTCCGACATCGGCGCCACGCTGCAGCAGATCGCCGAGCTCACCGCCTCCGGCTGCCAGATCGTCCGCGTCGCCTGCCCGACCCAGGACGACGCCGACGCCCTGCCGATCATCGCGAAGAAGTCCCAGATCCCCGTGATCGCGGACATCCACTTCCAGCCGAAGTACGTCTTCGCCGCCATCGACGCCGGCTGCGCCGCCGTCCGGGTCAACCCGGGCAACATCAAGCAGTTCGACGACAAGGTGAAGGAGATCGCCAAGGCCGCCGGCGACGCCGGCACCCCGATCCGCATCGGCGTCAACGCCGGCTCCCTCGACCGCCGCCTGCTGCAGAAGTACGGCAAGGCCACGC
>NZ_JAIXMK010000036.1:0-8103 GCF_020328095.1 Streptomyces sichuanensis | reverse complement strand
GCCACCACCTCCGGCAGCAAGGCGGGCGGCTCGGCCACCCAGGCCACCGCGGGCAACGCCTCCGCCCAGATGACCCAGACCAAGGCCATCCCGCAGGGCGGCGTGGCGGCCGGTGCCGAGGGCGTGCGCGAGGGCAACGACACCGCGCTCCTCGCGGCCGGTGGCGCCCTCGCCTCGGTCAGCGCCGCGGGCGTCGCCTTCGCCGTGCTGCGCCGCCGCGTCGTTCGCGCCGGCGTCTGATCGGTCACCGTTCCGTTGCGGGCCGGGGGCGGGGCGGGTCGGCAGGGGACGGGCCCTTCTGGGGGCTGGATTATTTACGGCAACCGTCCAGCGTGGACAGTGCTCCGAAAGACGCCGCAAATAACCCTTACGCCCCCTGCCAGGGCCCATCCCCTGCCGCCCCGCCCCGCCCCCTCCGTTCGGTAGCCGGCTTCCCCTGCCAGGAGCCCCCCATGTCCATGTCCTCCCGCCCCCGCCTGGCCGCCGCGGCCGCGCTGCTCGCCGTCGCCCTCGGCGGCGGGCTGCTCGCCTGCGGCAACGGCTCGCACACGGCCAAGGCCGGTGCCCACGTGTCGGCGACCGCCGCGCCCCGGCCCTCCGCCGCCCCCGGGCTGGCCGCCTCCAAGCCCGTCCGCGTCACCATCCCGGCGGCCTCCGTCGACGCCGGCCCCATCCTCGACCTCGGGCTCGCCGACGACGGCACCGTCGAGGTGCCCTCCGTCGAACAGGCCGACCGCATCGGCTGGTACGACAAGGGCGTCACCCCCGGCGAGACCGGCCCCGCCGTCCTCATCGGCCATTACGACACCGCCGAAGGACCGGCCGTCCTCAAGGACGTCGCCAAGGTCAGGACCGGCGACCGCATCACCGTCACCCGCGCCGACGGCTCCACCGCGACCTTCACCGTCCGCGAGCTGCAGCAGGTCGACAAGAAGAACTTCCCCACCCAGAAGGTCTACGGCAACACCGACCGCCCCGAGCTGCGCCTCATCACCTGCGGCGGCGACATCCGCGACGGCCACCGGCCGGACAACATCGTCCTGTACGCCGACCTCACGTCGACCACGGCTGCCACCGCCCGCTCGTAGTCGTGCAGAATCGGCGCCATGACGAGATCCCCTGACGCCCCCGGCCAGGAATACGCCGAGCGGTGCTACCGCTCCTCCGGCGGCATCGGCGGCGGTGTGCTGCTACTGGCGCTCGCCGCGTGGCTCGGAGGCGACGCGATCGTGAGCGGCGAGGGCGACACGCCCTGGCTCGCCCTGGCGGCCCTGCTCTTCGCCGTGCCGCTGATCATCGCGTTCACGCTGCGGCCCGCGGTGTGGGCGGGGGAGGAGCGGCTGCTGGTGCGGAACCCTTTCCGCACGATCACGCTGCCGTGGGCCTGCGTCGAGGCCGTTCGCGCCGGTTACTCCAGCGAGGTGCTCGCCGACGGGGCGAAGTACCAGCTGTGGGCCATCCCGGTGTCCCTGCGCCAGCGCAAGCGGGCGACGCGCCGGCAGGCGTCCGGCTCCCAGGACGGGCCGCTGCGCGCCCCGTCCGACCAGGCCATCGCCGACCTCGGCGAGCTCGCCGAGCGCTGCGCGTCGAACGAGGGCGCCCAGGGCCGGCCCAGCGTGCGCTGGGCGTACGAACTGATGGTGCCGTCCGCCATCGGCCTGGTCCTGCTGGCGGTACTGGCCGCGGTGATCTGACCACAGCCGTCCCCCCCAGCCCGTTGCCCACTCTCCTCAGCTCGGAGGGCGGGTCAGCCCCACCGGCCCGCAGACGCCGAACCGGCGGGAGGGGGCGGGGGCGGGACGGGTCCTGGCAGGGGGCGTAAAGCGTTATTTGCGGCGTCGGAGACGGCTCGCTCTACGGCTGCAGTTGCCGTAAATAATGCAGCCCCCAGAAGGACCCGTCCCGCCCCCGCCCCCGGACCCCCAGCCAGGGGGGCAAGCCGAGGACAGGGGCCAGACGTCAGATGCCCGCAGCCCGGGCCAGGTCCGTCTTGATCGCCGCCAGGACCTCCGCCGCACGCCCCCGCGCATCCGCGAGCGCGGCGGACGCCGCCACCGGCACCACGACCTCCAGGTAGCACTTCAGCTTCGGCTCCGTGCCGCTGGGCCGCACGATCACCCGCGCCCCCGAAACCGCACCCGCCTCGTCGCCCGCCAGGGCGTACCGCAGGCCGTCCGTCGGCGGCAGCGACTCCGTGCCCTTCGTCAGGTCCTCCGCCGAGACGACGTGCAGCCCGGCCAGAACGACCGGCGGCTGCTCCCGCAGGCGCCGCATCGCCGCACCGATCAGCGACAGGTCCTCGACCCGCACCGACAGCTGGTCCGTCGCGTGCAGCCCGTGCTCGACCGCCAGGTCGTCCAACAGGTCGCTCAGCGTCCGCCCGGACTCCTTCAGCTCAGCCGTCAGCTCCGCGACGAGCAGCGCGGCCGTGATGCCGTCCTTGTCCCGCACGCCCTCCGGGTCGACGCAGTAGCCCAGCGCCTCCTCGTAGGCGTACCGCAGGCCGTCCACCCGGGCGAGCCACTTGAAGCCCGTCAGCGTCTCCTCGTACGACGCCCCGGCGGCCGCGGCCGCGATCCGCGACAGCAGCGAGGACGAGACGATCGTCGTCGCGAACGTGCCCCGGGCGCTCTTGTGCACCAGGTGCGTGGCCAGCAGCGCGCCCACCTCGTCGCCGCGCAGCATGCGCCAGCCCTCGACGGTGTCCGGGGCCGGCACGGCCACGGCGCAGCGGTCGGCGTCGGGGTCGTTGGCGATGATGATGTCGGGCGCGTCGCCCGCCTCCGCGGCCGCGCGGGCCGTCGCGAAGGCCAGGTCCATCGCGCCCGGCTCCTCCGGGTTCGGGAAGGCGACCGTCGGGAAGTCGGGGTCGGGCTCGGCCTGCTCCGCGACCACGGCCGGGGCCGGGAAGCCGGCGCGGGCGAAGGCGGCCGTCAGGACGTCCCGGCCGACGCCGTGCATCGGGGTGTAGACGACGCGGACGTCGCGGGGGGAGCCGCCGGTCAGGACGGCGTCGGTGCGCTCCAGGTAGGCGCCGACCACGGCGTCCTCGCTGAGGGTCTCCCAGCCGGCGGAGGGCCGCGGCACGTCGTTGAGGCTCGTGACGGCGGCGATCTCGGCGGCGATGCCCGCGTCGGCGGGCGGCACGATCTGGGAGCCGTCGCCGAGGTAGACCTTGTAGCCGTTGTCACGCGGCGGGTTGTGGCTGGCGGTGACCTCGATGCCGGCCACGGCGCCGAGGTGGCGGATCGCGAAGGCCAGGACGGGGGTGGGCAGGGGCTTGGGGAGCAGCGCGGCCTTCAGGCCGGCGCCCACCATGACGGCGGCCGTGTCCAGGGCGAAGTCCGCGGACTTGTAGCGGGCGTCGTAGCCGATGACGACGGTGCCACCGGTGTGGCCCTGCTTGTTCAGGTAGGCGGCCAGGCCGGCGGCGGCGCGGATGACGACGGCGCGGTTCATGCGCATGGGGCCGGCGCCGAGTTCTCCGCGGAGGCCGGCGGTGCCGAACTGGAGGGTGCCGGCGAATCGGTTGCCCAGCTCGGTGAGGTCACCGGCGTCGATGAGCCGCGCGAGCTCGTCGCGGGTCTCGGGGTCGGGGTCCTCGGCGAGCCATGCCTGGGCCTGTGCGATGAGGTCTCGCTCCACGTCTTTCCTCCGGAGGTTTCGGGGTGCGGTGCGCATGCCGTGCCGGGTGGGTCGGGTCCGGGGCGGGACGGCCCTTCTGGGGCTGCATGATTTACGGCGGACGAGCTCCAGCGTTGAGGGTGCCCCCAATGCCGCCGCAAATCACGCGTCACGCCCCTGCCAGGGCCGTCCCGCCCCGGCGTACGGCGTCCGCGGCCCGGTGGTGGGTGGCTGCCCCGGCCCCGCACCGGCGTCGGCGATTGCCGGGCAATCGGGCTGGGGGCGGTTGGGGAGAACCGCGCCGAAGGCGCGGAAACACCCGCGCCGGGGGCGCGAAGGGGCGCCCCCGGCAGGGGAAGGGTGACCGGGAAGGTCAGAGCTTCGGCAGGACCTGGGCCAGGAGCGAGCCCATGCGGGCAGCGGCGTCGCGGCCGGCCTCCAGGACCTCTTCGTGGTTGAGCGGCTCGCCCGTCATGCCCGCGGCGAGGTTGGTCACGAGGGAGATGCCCAGGACCTCGGCGCCGGCCTCACGGGCCGCGATCGCTTCGAGGGTGGTGGACATGCCGACGAGGTCGCCGCCGAGGGTGCGGACCATCTTGATCTCGGCCGGGGTCTCGTAGTGCGGGCCGGGGAGCTGGACGTAGACGCCCTCTTCGAGGGTCGCGTCGACCTCCTGGCACAGGGCGCGCAGGCGCGGCGAGTACAGGTCGGTGAGGTCGACGAAGTTGGCGCCCACGATCGGCGAGGTCGCCGTCATGTTGATGTGGTCGCTGATCAGCACGGGCTGGCCGGGGCGCATGCCGTCGCGGAGGCCGCCGCAGCCGTTGGTCAGGACGACGGTCTTGCAGCCGGCGGCGACGGAGGTGCGGACACCGTGCACGACGGCGGCGACGCCGCGGCCCTCGTAGTAGTGCGTACGGCCGAGGAAGACGAGCGCGCGCTTGTCGTTGACCTTGTAGGAGCGGATCGTGCCCGCGTGGCCCGCGACGGCGGCCGGCGCGAAGCCGGGCAGCTCGGTGACCGGGAACTCGGCCTCGGGGGCGCCGAGCGCCTCGGTGGCGGGGACCCAGCCGGAGCCCATGACCAGGGCGACGTCGTGGGTCTCGGCGCCCGTGAGCTCGCGCAGGCGGGCGGCGGCGGCGTCGGCCGCGGCGTACGGGTCGGCCTGGATGTCGGGGGTAACAGAAGCGTTCACGCGGACGAGGGTAACCGGTGATGGCCTACGCGCGTAGATGTCGCTGGTTACGGTGTTCCGATTGTTGCTTTGTGCTTTGCGACGAGATGCAATCGTCACCTTCAGCACGGACGCTTGCGCAGCTCCATGACGTAGTCGTGGGGCGCGCCGGCGGATTCGGCGGCGTCGGCGATCTCACCGAGGTAGCGGGCGGAGGGCAGACCGCCTTCGTAACCGTTGAGCACATAGACCCAGGCTGGCTCCTCACCGTCCAGAGTGTGCACACGGACACGCATGCGGCGGTAGATGTCGAGGCCGACGCCCTCCCAACGGTCCATCGAGTCCTCGTCCATCGGAGCGATGTCGTAGAGGGCCACGAAGACCTGCGAGCGGGGTGCTTCCACGATGGTGGCGAGTGCGCCCTCCCACCCCATCTGCTCCCCGCCGAACGTGAGCCGCCAGCCGTTGAGCCAGCCGGTGCCGCGCAGTGGTGAGTGAGGTGCGCGGCGGGTCATCAGCCGCGCGTCGAGGTTGCCGGCGTACGCGGCGTAGAGCGACATGGTTCCGAGGGTACGTGAGTGAGGCGGGAGGGCATTTGGGGTGGCAATCTCGGAGGGAGGCTCGCGCGGAACTTTCTGTCGGAATTCGTACAGAGTTCGCACGGATCGGCGTGCCGAGCGCGTAGGGAGGCCCCGGAAGGAGTCACTTTGATGGGTGCGGGACAATGGAGTACGTGACTCGGATCGTGATCATCGGTGGCGGACCCGGCGGCTATGAGGCGGCGCTCGTCGCCGCTCAGCTCGGCGCGGAGGTGACCGTCGTCGACTGCGACGGTCTGGGCGGGGCGTCGGTGCTGACCGACTGCGTACCCTCGAAGACTCTCATTGCGACGGCCGAGGTGATGACGACCTTCGACTCCTCGTACGAGGAGCTGGGGATCATCGTCGCCGACGACACGCCGCCGCTGGAGCAGGCGGCCGGCGTGGTCGGCGTGGACCTGGGCAAGGTCAACCGGCGTGTGAAGCGGCTCGCGCTGGCGCAGTCGCACGACATCACCGCTTCCGTGACCCGGGCCGGCGGGCGCGTGCTGCGCGGCCGGGGACGGCTGGAGCCGCACCAGGCGGCGGACGGCTCGCGCCGGGTGGTGGTGACGGCCGCCGACGGCACCGAGGAGACGCTGCCCGCGGACGCCGTGCTGATCGCTACGGGTGCGCACCCCCGGGAGGTCCCCGACGCGCTGCCGGACGGCGAGCGGATCCTGAACTGGACGCAGGTCTACGACCTGGACGAGCTCCCGGCGGAGCTCATCGTGGTCGGCTCGGGCGTGACGGGTGCGGAGTTCGCGGGTGCCTACCAGGCGCTCGGCTCGAAGGTGACGCTGGTGTCGTCGCGGGACCGGGTGCTGCCGGGCGAGGACCCCGACGCCGCGGCGGTGCTGGAGGACGTCTTCCGGCGGCGCGGCATGAACGTGATGGCGCGCTCGCGCGCCCAGTCCGCGAAGCGGGTGGGCGACCGGGTCGAGGTGACGCTGGCCGACGGGCGCGTCATCAGCGGCACGCACTGCCTCATGGCGGTGGGCTCGATCCCGAACACCGAGGGGATCGGCCTGGAGGAGGCCGGGGTCCGGCTCAAGGAGTCCGGGCACATCTGGACGGACCGGGTCTCGCGCACCAGCGCGCCGGGCGTCTACGCCGCCGGTGACTGCACGGGCGTGCTGGCGCTGGCGTCGGTCGCGGCGATGCAGGGCCGGATCGCGATGTACCACTTCCTCGGCGACGCGGTCGCCCCGCTCAATCTCAAGGCTGTATCCGCGAACGTATTTACGGATCCCGAGATTGCTACGGTCGGGTATACGCAGGCCGATGTCGACAGCGGTCTCATTGACGCGCGTGTCGTGAAGCTTCCGTTGCTGCGCAATCCGCGAGCGAAGATGCAAGGTATTCGGGATGGTTTTGTGAAGATGTTCTGCCGTCCCGGCACGGGCATCGTGGTCGGTGGTGTGGTCGTCTCGCCCCGGGCCAGCGAGCTGATTCATCCGATCTCGATCGCGGTCGACAACAATCTGACCGTGGAGCAGATCGCGAACGCGTTCACCGTCTACCCCTCGCTGTCCGGTTCGATTGCCGAGGTGGCACGCCAGTTGCACACGAGGAAGACGGCGCGCGAGGCGTAGCGGGAGGGGACCGGGCCTTCCGGTTCCCTATACCACTGCACGGGTTGCGGCACGGACAACTTCCGTTAATTGCTGCAACCTGCTGAAAACAGATGGTCGTTGGCGTTACTGTCGGTTTCGTGTTCGCTGCAGAACGTCGCCAATTGATCCTCGAAATGGTGCGGGCCAACGGAGCGGTTTCGCTCCGGGAGCTCGCCCGCGTCGTCCAGACCTCAGAAGTGACCGTACGGCGGGACGTGCGGGCGCTGGAGGCCGAAGGACTGCTCGACCGCCGGCACGGCGGTGCGGTGTTGCCGGGCGGTTTCACCAGGGAGTCCGGCTTCCCGCAGAAATCCCATCTAGCGACCGCCGAGAAGACGGCCATCGCCGATCTCGCGGCGAGCTTCGTCGAAGAGGGCGAGGCCGTCGTCGTCGGCGCCGGTACCACCACGCAGGAGCTGGCCCGCCGGCTCGCCCGCGTACCGGGACTGACGGTGGTCACCAATTCCCTGCTCGTCGCCCAGGCGCTGGCCCATGCCAACCGCGTCGAGGTCGTCATGACCGGCGGCACGCTGAGAGGGTCGAACTACGCCCTGGTCGGCAGCGGCGCCGAGCAGTCCCTGCAGGGGCTGCGGGTCTCCCGGGCCTTCCTGTCCGGGAGCGGGCTGACCGCCGAGCGCGGGCTGTCCACGTCCAACATGCTCTCCGCGAGCGTGGACCGGGCGCTGGTGCAGGCCGCGGCGGAGGTGGTGGTCCTCGCGGACCACACCAAGCTGGGCACGGACACGATGTTCCAGACCGTGCCCACCGACGTCATCACCAGACTCGTGACCGACGAGCCGCCCGCCCACGACGACCGGGCCGCCACCGAGCTCCAGGCGCTGGCCGACCAGGGCGTGCACATCTCGGTCGCCGGGCCCGGTGCCGGCTCGGGCCCGGGGGCCGCGGCGGGGCACGGCGAGGCGGTCTCCCCGGCGGCGGCCCGCCGCCGGGACGTGCCGCCGCTGCCGGGGCAGCGCAGAAACCTGCCCCTGGGCCACGGACAGGGCGGCGGCCCGGTGCCGGGCGGGCCGCCGGGGGCACAGCTGCGCAGTGCGGTCTCCCTCGGCGACCAGGCCACGGCCCGGGTGGCGGACCTGGCCCCGCGCCGCCG
>NZ_JAIXMK010000035.1:0-1925 GCF_020328095.1 Streptomyces sichuanensis | reverse complement strand
GGTCACCGTTCCGTTGCGGGCCGGGGGCGGGGCGGGTCGGCAGGGGACGGGCCCTTCTGGGGGCTGGATTATTTACGGCAACCGTCCAGCGTGGACAGTGCTCCGAAAGACGCCGCAAATAACCCTTACGCCCCCTGCCAGGGCCCATCCCCTGCCGCCCCGCCCCGCCCCCTCCGTTCGGTAGCCGGCTTCCCCTGCCAGGAGCCCCCCATGTCCATGTCCTCCCGCCCCCGCCTGGCCGCCGCGGCCGCGCTGCTCGCCGTCGCCCTCGGCGGCGGGCTGCTCGCCTGCGGCAACGGCTCGCACACGGCCAAGGCCGGTGCCCACGTGTCGGCGACCGCCGCGCCCCGGCCCTCCGCCGCCCCCGGGCTGGCCGCCTCCAAGCCCGTCCGCGTCACCATCCCGGCGGCCTCCGTCGACGCCGGCCCCATCCTCGACCTCGGGCTCGCCGACGACGGCACCGTCGAGGTGCCCTCCGTCGAACAGGCCGACCGCATCGGCTGGTACGACAAGGGCGTCACCCCCGGCGAGACCGGCCCCGCCGTCCTCATCGGCCATTACGACACCGCCGAAGGACCGGCCGTCCTCAAGGACGTCGCCAAGGTCAGGACCGGCGACCGCATCACCGTCACCCGCGCCGACGGCTCCACCGCGACCTTCACCGTCCGCGAGCTGCAGCAGGTCGACAAGAAGAACTTCCCCACCCAGAAGGTCTACGGCAACACCGACCGCCCCGAGCTGCGCCTCATCACCTGCGGCGGCGACATCCGCGACGGCCACCGGCCGGACAACATCGTCCTGTACGCCGACCTCACGTCGACCACGGCTGCCACCGCCCGCTCGTAGTCGTGCAGAATCGGCGCCATGACGAGATCCCCTGACGCCCCCGGCCAGGAATACGCCGAGCGGTGCTACCGCTCCTCCGGCGGCATCGGCGGCGGTGTGCTGCTACTGGCGCTCGCCGCGTGGCTCGGAGGCGACGCGATCGTGAGCGGCGAGGGCGACACGCCCTGGCTCGCCCTGGCGGCCCTGCTCTTCGCCGTGCCGCTGATCATCGCGTTCACGCTGCGGCCCGCGGTGTGGGCGGGGGAGGAGCGGCTGCTGGTGCGGAACCCTTTCCGCACGATCACGCTGCCGTGGGCCTGCGTCGAGGCCGTTCGCGCCGGTTACTCCAGCGAGGTGCTCGCCGACGGGGCGAAGTACCAGCTGTGGGCCATCCCGGTGTCCCTGCGCCAGCGCAAGCGGGCGACGCGCCGGCAGGCGTCCGGCTCCCAGGACGGGCCGCTGCGCGCCCCGTCCGACCAGGCCATCGCCGACCTCGGCGAGCTCGCCGAGCGCTGCGCGTCGAACGAGGGCGCCCAGGGCCGGCCCAGCGTGCGCTGGGCGTACGAACTGATGGTGCCGTCCGCCATCGGCCTGGTCCTGCTGGCGGTACTGGCCGCGGTGATCTGACCACAGCCGTCCCCCCCAGCCCGTTGCCCACTCTCCTCAGCTCGGAGGGCGGGTCAGCCCCACCGGCCCGCAGACGCCGAACCGGCGGGAGGGGGCGGGGGCGGGACGGGTCCTGGCAGGGGGCGTAAAGCGTTATTTGCGGCGTCGGAGACGGCTCGCTCTACGGCTGCAGTTGCCGTAAATAATGCAGCCCCCAGAAGGACCCGTCCCGCCCCCGCCCCCGGACCCCCAGCCAGGGGGGCAAGCCGAGGACAGGGGCCAGACGTCAGATGCCCGCAGCCCGGGCCAGGTCCGTCTTGATCGCCGCCAGGACCTCCGCCGCACGCCCCCGCGCATCCGCGAGCGCGGCGGACGCCGCCACCGGCACCACGACCTCCAGGTAGCACTTCAGCTTCGGCTCCGTGCCGCTGGGCCGCACGATCACCCGCGCCCCCGAAACCGCACCCGCCTCGTCGCCCGCCAGGGCGTACCGC
>NZ_JAIXMK010000034.1:0-97594 GCF_020328095.1 Streptomyces sichuanensis | reverse complement strand
CTCCGGCGACGTCCGGCTGGTCCTCAGCCGCACCCCCGACCACCTGGTCGCCCAGGTCACCGACGCCGGCGGCTGTCTGCCGCTGTGCGCCGAGGCCGGTCCGGACAGCGAGAACGGGCGCGGCATGTGGCTCGTCGAGCAGATCGCCGCCCAGTGGGGCCACCACGCCTCCGGCGCCGGGAAGACCGTCTGGTTCGCCCTTCCCCTCCCGGGGGCCCTGCCCGGGGAATGACCCGGTGCGACGGGGGCGCGCGTCGGCCCCGGACACTCCAGCACGGCGATCCGGACGCCGCCGCGGGCTGCGCAGGGGGCGGGTTCGGAGAGAACATGGAAGACGTTGCGGCGTGACGGGCGAGGAAAGGACCGAGGGACCGGGCACCTACGGGCGCGAGGCCGCCGCACCACCCCCGAGCGGGCGGAAGGAGGACCTCGGATGGGCGCCACCGACGCATTCCGGCCGGACCCGGCGCGGTCCGGGCCCGCCCCCTACGAGCCCGGCAGCCTGCTCGACCTGCTCAGCGTGGCCGCGGCGGTGCTGGACCAGGAGGGCCGGATCGTCCTGTGGAGCCCGCAGGCCGAGGAGCTCTTCGGCTGGACCCCTTCCGAGGCCCTGGGCCGCCACGCCGCCCGGCTGCTCGTCGACGACGAGCACCGCGCCGAGGTCCTCGGGCTCTTCGCCAAGGTGATGAGCGGCGGCGCCTGGGCGGGATCCTTCCCCGCCGTGCGCAAGGACGGCACCACCCGGATGCTGGAGTTCCGCAACATGCGGCTGGAGGACGAGGGCGGCGGCGTCTACGCCCTCGGCATGGCCACCGACCAGGACCTCCTGCGCGACGTCGAGCGCGACCTGGCCCTGTCCCTGCGGCTGGTGGCCCAGTCCCCGATCGGGCTGGCCGTCCTGGACACCGACCTGCGCTACGTCATGGTCAACCCCGCCCTGGAGCGCATGCACCGGCTCTCCGCCGAGGAGCACCTCGGCAAGCGCGTCCACGACGTGCTGCCCGTCAAGGACGCCGAGGGGATCGAGGCCGCCATGCGCAAGGTGCTGGCGACGGGGACCCCGCTGCTGGACCAGTTCGTCGTGGGCCGCATGGCCGATCCCGCCGTCGGCGAGCGCGCCCGCCTGGTCTCGTACTACCGGCTGGAGGACCCGGCCGGCCGCGAGATGGGCCTGGCCACCTCGGTGGTCGACGTCACCGAGCGGCACCGGACGGCCACCGAGGCCCGCCGCCGGCTGGCCCTGATCGCCGATGCGTCCGTCCTCATCGGCACCACCCTGGACCTCGACCAGACCGCGCGCGAGCTCGCCGGGGTGGTCGTCCCCGGCCTGGCCGACGTGGCCGCCGTGGACGTCCTCGACACCGTCCTCAGCGGCGCCGCCGCCCCGGGGAGCAAGCAGGCCGCGGTGTTCCGGGCGCTGGCCGTCGCCTCGTCGGAGGCCACCGAGGCGGTCCGGGCCGCCGATCCGCCCGGCGAGATCGCCCGCTACGACGCCGACCGGCTCGTCGCCCGCTGCGTGAGCACCGGCCGCCCCGTCCACCTGCCCCGCGTCACCCCCCGGGACCTTCCCCGCATCGCCCGCGACGAGGAGGCCGCCGGACTCCTGGGCCGGGCCGGGCTGCACTCGTACATGGCGGTGCCGCTGATCGCCCGCGGCGAGGTGCTCGGCGCCCTGGACCTCAAGCGCACCCGCAACCCCGAGCCCTTCGGGGAGGACGACGTCGTCCTGGCCGGGGAGCTCGCCGCCCGCGCGGCGGTCTGCATCGACAACGCCCGCTGGTACCAGCGCGAGCGCGCCACCGCCCTCACCCTCCAGCGCGACCTGCTGCCCCAGGAACCCCAGAGCCCGCCGGGCCTGGAGGTCGCCTACCGCTACCAGCCCGCCGGCGCCGCGGGACAGGTCGGCGGCGACTGGTTCGACGTCATCCCGCAGGACGGCGCCCAGAGCGCCCTGGTCGTCGGCGACGTCATGGGCAGCGGGATCAACGCCGCGGCCGCGATGGGCCAGCTGCGCACCGCCGCCCGCACCCTCTCGGGCCTCGGCCTCGACCCCGCCCAGGTGCTGCGCCACCTCGACCGCACCGCCAGTGGTCTGGACCAGACGATCGCCACCTGCGTCTACGCCGTCTACGACCCGCAGCGCGACGAATGCCGGGTCGCCAACGCCGGGCACCTGCCGCCCGTCCTCGTCCGCCCCGGCCGCCGGCCCGCCCTGCTCGACCTGCCCACGGGCGCGCCCCTGGGGGTCGGCGGCGTCCCCTTCGAGAGCGTCGGGGCCCCGCTGGCACCCGGCGACCAGCTGGTGCTCTACACCGACGGCCTCGTGGAGACCCGCGACGAGGCCATCGACGCCCGGCTGGACGTGCTGGTGGGGCTGCTCGACGGGCCGCCGCTGGACCTGGAGTCCACCTGCGACCTGCTGCTGCGGGAGCTGCGCGAGGACAACGACCAGGACGACGTCGCCCTCCTGATCGCCCGGGTACGGCCGCACGCGCGGACGGTAGAGTGAGGAGATCGCCCTTGACCTGCACAAGCGCAGGCAGGGAGCTGAGTCTCCGGGAGTGTCTCCATGCTGCGTACGATGATGAAGTCCAAGATCCATCGCGCCACCGTCACCCAGGCGGACCTGCACTACGTGGGATCCGTGACCGTCGACGCCGACCTGATGGAAGCGGCCGACCTGCTGCCCGGCGAGAAGGTCGACATCGTCGACATCAACAACGGCGCCCGCCTGTCGACCTACGTCATCGAGGGCCCCCGCGGCAGTGGCGTGCTCGGCATCAACGGCGCCGCCGCCCGGCTGATCAGCCCCGGTGACCTGGTCATCATCATCGCCTACGGCTCCATGGACGACGCCGAGGCGCGCACCTTCGAGCCCCGCGTCGTCTTCGTCGACGAGCGGAACGCCGTGGCCGACCTCGGCAGCGACCCCGCCGCCGTCCCCGAGGGGTCCGGCCTCTCGCGCGGCGACCTCGTCGCCGGCTGACAACCCCTGGGCCATCCCGGCGTGCGACCGCGCGCCGGGCGGCCTAGGCCGTGTCCGCAAAGTCCCGCCTGGCCCGCGACGCTCCCCCAGCTACCGCTGGGAGGTGCCCCCAGGCACGCACGCTCGCCGCGTTGTCGGGATCACCCAAGTACGCCCAGTACGAGGGCGACCCTCCGCCTTGCGATCTCCCCCAGCTACCGCTGGGAGGTGCCCCCAGCACCAGACGCCGCGGGCCACGCCCTTCGGGCGTACGGCGCTACTTTGCGGACACGCCCTAGGCCGACGGGTTCTAGGCCGGGACGGTCCGGGCCTTTATCCCCGTCAGCGTCAGGGTGAGCAGGCGGTCGGCCAACTCCGGGTCGTCCGGGGACTGTTCGACCGCCAGCGAAATGGCGTTGGTCAGCTGCATCAGGTCCACGATGTCCACGTCGTCGCGGATGGCGCCGGCCCGCTGTGCGCGGGCCAGCAGCATGCTGCCCGCCTCGCGCATCGGCAGGCTGCACCGGGACATCGCGGAGCCCTCGTCGGTCTGCGCGGCCATCAGGGCGCGGGACAGCCCGCGGTAGGTGCTGGCGTGCGCCACGATGGCCCGCAGCCAGGCGACGAGCGCCCGGCAGGGCTCGGGGGAGGCCAGCAGCTCGCGGGAGCGTGCGAGCAGGCCGTCCACCTCGCCCTGGAAGACCGCGCTCATCAGCGCGGTGCGGTTGGGGAAGTGCCGGTAGAGCGTGCCGATGCCGACCCCGGCCCGCTTGGCGATGTCCTCCAGGGAGGCGTCCGTGCCGTGCTCGGTGAACGCCGTGCGGGCCTCCACGAGCAGCCGCTCGTAGTTGCGCCGGGCGTCCGCGCGCATAGGTCGTGGTGACGTCTGCGCCGCGTCGGTCGCCATTCCGTCAGTCCTCCCGATCGGTGGCCGCAAAGCCGGCCTCAGGTCCCACAGTCCCCGTCGGTCAAGGATGCCAGGCCCGTGCGCGCCCCGGCCCACGAATGCCACGGGCCCCGGCCTGTGCGGCCGGGGCCCGTAGGCGGAGCTGAACCGGTCAGTCCTTGATCTCGCAGATCACGGCGCCGGAGGAGACGGACGCGCCGACCTCGGCCGTGATGCCCTTGACCGTGCCGGAGCGGTGGGCGTTCAGGGGCTGCTCCATCTTCATGGCCTCCAGGACCACGATGAGGTCGCCCTCGTTGACCTGCTGGCCCTCCTCGACGGCCACCTTGACGATGGTGCCCTGCATCGGGGAGGCCAGGGCGTCGCCGGAGGCCGCGGAGCCGGACTTCTTGGCCGCCCGGCGCTTGGGCTTGGCGCCGCCGGCCGCGGCGGTGCGGGCGATGGTCATGCCGAGCGAGGAGGGCAGCGAGACCTCCAGGCGCTTGCCGCCCACCTCGACGATCACGGTCTCGCGGCCGGGCGCTTCCTCGTCCTCGTCCGCCGCCGCACCCGCGAAGGGCGCGATGGTGTTCTCGAACTCGGTCTCGATCCAGCGAGTGTGGACCCGGAAGGGGTCCGAGGTGAAGGCGGGGTCGGCGACGACCGTCCGGTGGAAGGGGATGGCCGTGGCCATGCCCTCGACCTGGAACTCCGCCAGGGCCCGGGCCGCGCGCTGCAGGGCCTGCTCGCGGGTGGCGCCGGTGATGATCAGCTTGGCCAGCAGGGAGTCCCAGGCGGGGCCGATGACCGAGCCGGACTCCACGCCCGCGTCCAGGCGGACGCCGGGGCCGGCCGGCGGGTCGAAGCGGGTGACGGTGCCGGGGGCCGGCAGGAAGTTGCGGCCCGGGTCCTCGCCGTTGATGCGGAACTCGAACGAGTGGCCGCGCAGCGGCGGGTCGTCGTAGCCCAGCTCCTCGCCGTCGGCGATGCGGAACATCTCGCGCACGAGGTCGATGCCGGTGACCTCCTCGGTCACCGGGTGCTCGACCTGCAGACGGGTGTTGACCTCCAGGAAGGAGATCGTGCCGTCCTGGCCGACCAGGAACTCGCAGGTGCCGGCGCCCTCGTAGCCGGCCTCCTTGAGGATGGCCTTGGAGGCGCGGTACAGCTCGGCGTTCTGCTCGTCGCTCAGGAACGGCGCGGGAGCCTCCTCGACGAGCTTCTGGTGACGGCGCTGCAGCGAGCAGTCGCGGGTGGAGACCACGACCACGTTGCCGTGCTTGTCGGCGAGGCACTGGGTCTCGACGTGGCGCGGACGGTCCAGGTAGCGCTCGACGAAGCACTCGCCGCGGCCGAAGGCGGCGACGGCCTCACGGACGGCCGAGTCGTAGAGCTCGGGGACCTCTTCGAGGGTGCGGGCGACCTTCAGGCCGCGGCCGCCGCCGCCGAAGGCGGCCTTGATGGCGATCGGCAGGCCGTGCTCCTCGGCGAACGCCACGACCTCCTCGGCCCCGCTGACGGGGTCGGGGGTGCCGGCGACGAGCGGGGCACCCGCGCGCTGGGCGATGTGACGGGCCGCCACCTTGTCGCCCAGGTCGCGAATGGCCTGCGGGGGCGGGCCGATCCAGGTCAGGCCGGCGTCGATGACGGCCTGTGCGAATTCGGCGTTCTCCGAGAGGAAGCCGTAACCCGGGTGGATGGCGTCCGCGCCGGACTCGGCTGCGGCGGCAAGCACCTTGGCCACGTCGAGGTAGCTGGTCGCGGGGGTGTCACCGCCCAGCGCATAGGCTTCGTCGGCCGCGCGGACATGCAACGCGTCGCGGTCCGGATCGGCGTACACCGCCACACTTCCGATCCCGGCGTCCCGGCACGCACGAGCGACGCGGACAGCAATTTCGCCACGGTTGGCGATGAGCACCTTGCGCACGATTGGCTCCCTCCTTGAAACAAGGCGAGTTTAGGTACTGGCGACACCTTGTGCCGACCCGACTTCCGGGGTGACCTTGCCCACACGGAGCGTGAGAAGGGAGCCGTGTGTGAGCGGAAGTCCCCAGATCATCCACGGTACGCCGGGTTTCCCGGCGTGCCGATCGCGCGAAGGTGTGGTCAAGCTCTCGGGGGGTGCCGGGCCCCTGTGAAGCCGTTTCTTTGTGGAGTCCCTACGAACGGGTGACGGAAAGTTTGCGTGCCGTCCCGGACCGTAGGGCCCCGTATCCATGGGCTTACCCGTCAGTAGCGCCGCTGATGTGCACCGCGTTCTGGAACGCGGCCGCCTCCGCCGCCACCTGGCGCAGCGTTTCGGCCACGTCCCGGCCGCGGCGGTGGAAGTCCTCCAGCGGCAGCGCGGCGGAGACGGCCGTGAGCGCCCCGGCCGTCGGTACGGGCACCGCCACGCACGCCACGCCGGGCGCACACTCCTCCACTTCCACGGCCATCCCCTCGCGCCGCACGCGGCGCAGCTGGTCGTCCAGCCGCTGCGGAGAGGTGATGGTGCGCGGGGTGATCGCGCGCATTCCGGACGCCGCCAGATAGCGCAGCCGGGCCGCTCGCGGCAGGGCCGAGAGGAGGACCTTGCCGTGGGCGGTGGCGTGCCCCGCGTCGTCCCGGCCCAGCGTGAAGCCGCCGGTGGCCGGGCGGGTGGCGGTCGCGGCGGCGAGCACGGCGATGCCGCCGTCGCGGTAGGTGCTGAAGTAGGTGTCCACGCCCACGGCCCGGCGTGTCTGCTGCAGCAGCTCCTGCACCTCGCCGCTCATCCGCATCTGCCGCCGGAAGGCGTCGTGCAGGGCCGGCACCCGGTAGCCCAGGGCGTAGCCGGCGGGCGTGCGGACGACGTGGCCGCGGGCGGCGAGGGTGCCCAGCAGCTCGTAGACGGTGGACAGGCCGCAGCCCAGCTGCCGGGCGAGCGCCTTGGCGGGTACCGGCCCGTCGGACGCGGCGACGGCGTCCAGGACGTCCAGGGCGCGGTCGACGGACTGCGGCATGACGGACCTCTCTCGCGGTGGGTGAGCGGTAGGTAAAGGGGCAGTATTTAAAGGGAAGTTATGGGAAATGTACGGGTTCCGGGCAGGTGGCGAAAACCGCTCGACCGAGGGAGGAGGGGGTGACCGAAATACCCTGACATCGTTGATGAAGTCATGATCAAGCGCATTGCTGCCGCTGCGGCCCTGGCCGGCGCCGCACTGTCCCTGTCCTCGGCCGCCGCCTCCGCCTCGCCCGTCGCGCCGACGCCGGTCGCGCCGCCGCCCTCGTCGAGCGCGGGCCCCGTCAAGGTCACCGCCCCGCCCAAGGACACCCCCGAGAAGGCCGCCAGGACCACCCCGGGCAGGACCGCACCGGCGAAGGCGACACCGGGCAGGACGGCACCGGCGAAGACCGGGCCGGCGAAGGTCGCCCCCGCCAAGGGGACGCCGGCCAAGCCCGGGCCTGCGAAGCCCGTGCCCTCCAAGGCCGCGCACCCGAAGGCCACGCCCGCCAAGCCCGCGCACCCGGCGGCCGCTCCGGCCAGGACGGCTCCGGCCAAGGCCAAGCACGCCAAGCCCAGGCCCGTCGTGCAGGGGCACTCCGGTCCGCAGCCGCCGAAGGGCATGCCGGAGATGCCGGTCGCCCCGGACATCGCGCCGCCGCAGGACCAGAGCCTGCACCCCGGCATCGCCAACGGGCTGCGCAAGCTCGACCAGCTGAACCAGCTGAAGCAGGTCCCCGCCGCGCTGCCGCTCTAGGCTCCGCCCGACGTCACGCCCACAGGTCGGTGATGCCGACCCCGAGCTCGGCGAGCAGCTCGCGCAGCAGCGGCAGCGACAGGCCGATCACATTGCCGGGGTCGCCGTCGATGCCCTGGACGAACGGCGCGGAGCGGCCGTCGAGGGTGAAGGCGCCCGCGACGTGCAGCGGCTCGCCGGAGGCCACGTAGGCGGCGATCTCGGCGTCCGACGGCTCGCCGAAGCGGACGGTGGTGGAGGCGGTCGCCGAGGCCCGGCGGCCGGTGGCGGTGTCGACGACGCAGTGCCCGGTGCGCAGGACGCCGGAGCGGCCGCGCATCGACTTCCAGCGGGCCGTCGCCTCCTCGGCGTCGGCCGGCTTGCCGAGCGCCAGGCCGTCCAGCTCCAGCACCGAGTCGCAGCCGACGACCAGCGCCCCGGCCGCCGCGTCCTGGCCGGCGACGGCGGCGGCCTTCGCCTCGGCGAGGACCAGGGCCAGCTCGGCGGGGGTCGGGGCGTCGAGCGCGTCCTCGTCGACTCCGCTGACGATCACCTCGGGGGCCAGCCCGGCCTGGCGCAGCAGGCCGAGGCGGGCGGGGGACTGGGAGGCGAGGACGAGGCGGCGGCGCGCGGTGCAGTCGGTCATACGGGCCAGCCTACGGGCGGCACGGGGCGTCACTTGTCGAGCACGGCCCGCATGACCTTCTTGGCGATCGGCCCGGCGAGCCGGCCGCCGGAGATCTCGTCGTCCGGCACGCTGTCGTCCGGGTCGACCATCACGGCGACGGCGACGGGCGAGCCGTCGGAGGTCTTGGCGTAGGAGATGAACCAGGCCAGGTTCTTCTGGTCCTTGCCGCGCTCGGCGGTGCCGGTCTTGCCGCCGACGGTGACGCCGTCGATGAGCGCGGCCTTGCCGGTGCCCTTCGTCGCGGTGTCCTCCATCATCTGCTGGATCTTCTTCGCCACCTCGGGCGAGACGGCCCGGGACATCTCCTCGGGCTCGTGCTTCTCGATGACGGACAGGTCGGGGCCGCGCAGCTCCTCGACCATGTAGGGCTTCATCAGCTTGCCGTCGTTGGCGATGGCGGCGGTCATCATCGCGACCTGCAGGGGGGTGGCGGTGAGGCTGCCCTGGCCGATGCCGGCCATCGCGGTCTGGGAGGTGTTGATGCCGGAGGGGAAGGTGCTCTTGCTGGCCCGCACCGGCACGAAGTACTGCTGGTTGAAGCCGAACTTCTCGGCCGTCGCACGCATCTTGTCCTTGCCGAGGTCGGAGCCGACCTTGCCGTAGACGGTGTTGCAGGAGTTCTGCATGGCGACGTTGAGCGAGGCGTTCTTGCAGGGGGCGTTGGGGTTCTGGTTGGGCAGCCTGGTCACCGTGCCGGGCATGATCCACGGGTCGGGGGAGTCGGTGCTCGCGTCGACGTCCGTGTAGAGGCCGTTCTCCAGGGCCGCGGCCGCCGTCACGATCTTGAACGTGGAGCCGGGCGGGTAGGTCTCCCGCAGCGCCCGGTTGTTCATCGGCTTGTCCGCGTCCTTCTGCAACGCCTCCCAGGCGGCCTGGTCCTGCTTGCCGTTCCCCGCGAAGACGGACGGGTCGTACGAGGGCGTGGAGGCGGCCGCGAGGATCCTGCCGGTGCGCGGGTCGAGGGCGACCACGGCGCCCTTCCTGTTGCCCAGGCCCTCGTAGGCGGCCTTCTGCGCCTTCGGGTCGATGGTCGTCACCACGTCGCCGCCCCGGGGCTTCTTGCCGGTCAGCATGTCCGTCGGGTGCTGCAGGAGGAGGCGGTCGTCGGCGCCGCTGAGCAGCTTGTCGTTGACGCCTTCGAGGTAGGAGCTGCCGTAGCTCTGCGAGGAGAAGCCCGTGATCGGGGCGTACATCTTGCCGTCGGTGAAGGTCCGCTTGTACTTCAGGTCGCCGTCCGTCTCCGTGGAGCCGGTGACGGGCCGGCCGCCGACGATGATGTTGCCGCGCGGCTGCGAGAAGCCGGCGATCGCCACCCGGCGGTTGTTCTTGTGACCGGACAGCTCGTCGCTGCGGACGAACTGAACCCACGTGGCCTGCACCAGCAGGGCGAGGATCAGCGCCCCGGTGAATATCGCTATTCGGCGTACGGGTTTGTTCATGATGAGACGGACTCCCGCGGTTCTCCCCGTTCACGGCATATCACTGGGCATGACGCGAATCGGGCGAATGCGGTTGCAGGAGGGGCAAACCTATGAGGCGCCTGTGAACCCGGCCGTCCCGCTCAGCCCGTCCCCAGCAGCAGGAACAGCAGCACCATCCCTACCGCCAGCACGATCCCGGCCCGCCGGAGCATGGCTTGCGCCTCGCGCAGTTCCTCGGGCGGTTCATCGGACGGGTCGGACCAGAGCATGGCCCCCATGGTCCGGCCGGAACGCGCGTGGCGCCTGAGTACGCGTACTCAGGCGCCACGGGCAAAACGGGAACGACGGGTACTTACGGGGCTCAGGAGGGCCAGTAGGTGGTGCGCCACGAGCGCGGCCCCGGCGCCGGGACGCGCCGGGCCGCGACCAGCCGCTCCGGGCTGGACCACTCCGGCCGGTCGGGCTCGGACGGCGCGGCGGCGGCCCCCGCCGCCGCGCGGGCCTGGACCACCGCCAGGGCGGCGGCCAGCTCCTCGGGGGTCGGGTTGCCCCGTACGACCTTGATCACGACGGCTTCCCTTTCTGTTGCCTGGTGCTGTCGGTGCGGGCCTGGGAGGTGCGTCCCTACAGGGGGATGTTCCCGTGCTTCTTGGGCGGCAGCACCTCACGCTTGTCCCGCAGCGTCCGCAGCCCGCGCACGATGTGCCGGCGGGTCTCCGACGGCATGATCACCGCATCGACGTAGCCGCGCTCGGCCGCGGCGTACGGGTTGAGCAGCGCGTCCTCGTAGTCCGCGATCAGCTGCGCCCGCAGCTCCTCCTGTGCCTCGGGCGTCTCCGCGGCCGCGAGGGAACGGCGGTGCAGGATGTTGACCGCGCCCTGCGCGCCCATGACCGCGATCTGCGCGGTCGGCCAGGCCAGGTTGAGATCGGCGCCCAGGTGCTTGGAGCCCATGACGTCGTACGCGCCGCCGAACGCCTTGCGCGTGATGACCGTGATCAGCGGGACCGTCGCCTCGGCGTAGGCGTAGATCAGCTTGGCGCCGCGCCGGATGATGCCGTTGTACTCCTGGTCGGTGCCCGGGAGGAAGCCGGGGACGTCCACGAACGTCAGCACCGGGACGTTGAAGGCGTCGCAGGTGCGCACGAAGCGCGCGGCCTTCTCGCTGGCGTTGATGTCCAGGCAGCCGGCGAACTGCATCGGCTGGTTGGCGACGATGCCCACCGGGTGGCCCTCGACCCGGCCGAAGCCCGTGATGATGTTCGGCGCGAAGAGCGCCTGGGTCTCCAGGAACTCGCCGTCGTCCAGGACGTGCTCGATCACCGTGTGCATGTCGTACGGCTGGTTCGCCGAGTCCGGGATCAGCACGTCCAGCTCGCGGTCGGCGTCCGAGACGTCCAGGTCCGCCTCCTCGGGGAAGGCCGGCGGCTCGGAGAGGTTGTTCGACGGCAGGTACGACAGCAGCGCCTTGACGAAGTCGATGGCGTCCTTCTCGTCACCCGCCATGTGGTGCGCCACGCCCGAGGTGGTGTTGTGCGTCCGGGCGCCGCCCAGCTCCTCGAAGCCGACGTCCTCGCCCGTGACCGTCTTGATGACGTCGGGACCGGTGATGAACATGTGCGAGGTCTGATCCACCATCACCGTGAAGTCCGTGATGGCGGGCGAGTAGACCGCGCCGCCCGCGCACGGCCCGACGATCAGGGAGATCTGGGGGATCACACCCGACCCGTGGACGTTTCGACGGAAGATCTCGGCAAACAGGCCGAGCGCGACCACGCCCTCCTGGATCCGCGCCCCGCCGCCGTCGTTGATGCCGATGACGGGGCAGCCCGTCTTGAGGGCGAAGTCCATCACCTTGACGATCTTCTCGCCGTAGACCTCGCCGAGCGAACCGCCGAAGATGGTGAAGTCCTGCGAGTACACGCAGACCGTCCGGCCGTCCACCGTGCCGTAGCCGGTGACGACGCCGTCCCCGTAGGGGCGGTTGGCCTCGATGCCGAAGTTGGTCGAACGGTGCCGGGCGAACTCGTCGAGCTCGACGAACGAGCCCTCGTCCAGCAGCAGATCGATCCGCTCGCGCGCCGTCAGCTTCCCTTTGGCGTGCTGCTTCTCCACCGCACGCGCGGAGCCCGCGTGCGTCGCCTCCTCGATCCGGCGCTGCAGATCCGCGAGCTTGCCGGCGGTGGTGTGGATGTCGAATCCAGAGGTGTGCGGCTCGGACACGGGATAAGGCTCCTGCTCGTCCAGAGGTGTGGGTGAGTTCGGGCTGACCGGGTGCTACCGGTCCGTAGCGTATCGGCGCGGCTGCGCTGCGGCAGTGCGTCGTTGGCCACACCGATTCCTCCTCCCCTGCCTCCTATGGTGGCTGTTATGACGCCCCCTGACGCCCCCGGATCACCCGACCCCGCCAACCGCTGGTCCAACCTCGACCGTCCCCCGCTGAACGCCACCGCCCTGCGACGCGGACTGCTGCGCCCCGGCGCGCTGTGGACCTCCGTCGACGTCGTGCAGCGGACCGGCTCCACCAACTCCGACCTCGTCGCCTCCGGCGGCCCCGAGGGCGCCGTGCTCGTCGCCGAGGAGCAGTCCGCCGGCCGCGGCCGCCTCGACCGCACCTGGTCCGCGCCGCCCCGCTCCGGCCTCTTCTTCTCCGTCCGCCTCACCCCCGGCCCCGGCGTGCCCGCCGGGCGCTGGGGCTGGCTCCCCCTCCTCGCCGGCGTCGCCACCGCCACCGCGCTCTCCCGCGCCGCCGGCGTCGACACCGCCCTGAAGTGGCCCAACGACCTGCTCGTCACCGTCGACGGGCAGGAACGCAAGGCCGGCGGCATCCTCGCCGAACGCGCGGGGGACAGCGTCGTGGTCGGCATCGGCCTCAACGTCTCGCTGCGCGCCGACGAGCTGCCCGTGCCGGGAGCCGGATCGCTCGCGCTCGCCGGAGCCAAGGTCCTCGACCGCGACCCGCTGCTGCGGGCCGTCCTGCGCTCCCTGGAGGAGTGGTACGGCGAGTGGCGCGCCGCCGGCGGCGACCCCGCGGCCTGCCGCCTGCAGGAGGCGTACGCCGCAGGCTGCGCCACCCTCGGCCGGACCGTGCGCGCCGAACTGCCCGGCGGCCGGGACCTCGTCGGCGAGGCAGTGGCCGTCGACGGCGACGGACGGCTGGTGCTGGCGACGGCCGAAGGGGTCCAGGAGCCGGTGGGAGCGGGTGACATCGTCCATTTGCGGCCGGCAGGGTCGTAAACGTCGTAAAGAGTGAGTGCCGTGTCGCCGGGAGAGTGAGCTACGGCACACCTGACGTATCGTTGTGCACGGAACCTAAGCGAGCAGTGATCGGCAGGGCAGTGCGCACGGATCGGACAGGGGGCGGGCGGTGACCGCCGACGATGGGGGAACCTCCCGTGCCGTCAGGGCCACGGGGGAGGACGGTGCCGCAGGCGCAGCCTCCGAGGAGGACTTCGGTGAGGAGAGCGCCGAGGAGGGCGGCGACCCCCTCGCCCTCCGGCTCGAAGCCCTGATCCTGGGTGCCGAGCGGCGCTACACCCCCTTCCAGGCCGCCCGCGCGGCCGGCGTCTCGATGGATCTGGCCGCCCGCTTCTGGCGGGCCATGGGCTTCGCCGACATCGGCCAGGCCAGGGCGCTGACCGAGGCCGACGTGCTGGCGCTGCGGCGCCTGGCCGGCCTGGTCGAGGCGGGCCTGCTCAGCGAGCCCATGGCCGTCCAGGTCGCCCGCTCCACCGGGCAGACCACGGCCCGGCTCGCCGACTGGCAGATCGACTCCTTCCTGGAGGGCCTGACCGAGCCTCAGGAGGGCATGACCCGCACGGAGATCACCTATCCGCTGGTCGAGCTGCTCCTGCCGGAGCTGGAGGAGTTCCTCATCTACGTCTGGCGGCGCCAGCTCGCCGCTGCCACCGGCCGTGTCGTCCAGGCGGCCGACGACGCGGAGATGGTCGACCGCCGCCTCGCCGTCGGCTTCGCGGACCTCGTCGGCTTCACCCGGCTGACGCGCCGCCTGGAGGAGGAGGAGCTCGGCGAGCTGGTCGAGGCGTTCGAGACCACGGCCGCCGACCTCGTGGCCGCCCACGGCGGCCGCCTGATCAAGACCCTGGGCGACGAGGTCCTCTACGCGGCCGACGACGCGGGCACCGCCGCCGAGATCGGCCTGCGGCTCATCGAGACCCTCACCAACGACGAGACCATGCCCGAACTGCGGGTCGGCATCGCCTTCGGGACGGTCACCACCCGCATGGGCGACGTCTTCGGCACGACGGTCAACCTCGCCAGCCGCCTGACGTCGATAGCGCCGAAGGACGCCGTGCTCGTGGACGGCGCCCTCGCGGAGGAACTGGCCCGCGCCGGGGACGCCCCCAAGTCGGAGGCGGAGGCCGCGGCGGCCCAGGAGGCGGGCGAGGAACACCCCGAGTACCGCTTCGCCCTCCAGCCGATGTGGCAGCGGCCGGTACGGGGCCTGGGCGTGGTGGAGCCCTGGCTCCTCACCCGCCGCGGCGACTGACCGGCACGCCCACGGGCCCGCCACGGCCGGGGCCCGCCGCGACCGGGGCCCGCCCGCCCCGGCCCGGGAGCCCCGGAGCGTTCGTCCTCCGCTCGCTCCGGTCCGGGAGCCTGGTCCGTTCGTCCCGGTCCGCTCGCTCCGGTCCGTTCGTCCCGGCCGCTTGCTCCGGCCTGCCCGCCCCGGTCCGGGAGCTCGGGCCCGTTCGTCCCGGCCGGCGCGCGCCGGTCCGCTTGCCCCGGCCCGCCCTTCCGGGCCCGTTCGCCCGGCCGGTCCGCTTGCTCGGGCCCGTCCGCCCCGGCCAGGGAGCCCCGGGTGCATGCACGCCCGCCGCCGGCACGGCCGGTGGGCGCAGGGCCGGGCGGTGCGCCCACCGGGACCCAGCCCGCCCTCCTCCCGCCGCGCTTCGGGGGCGCTCGGCTCTGGTTTCGCGCCCCGGGCCCCGGCATGATCGGTGCCCACAGCCGGACATGGATCAGCCGCAGATCAGGAGGGCAAACGTGAGTGAGCGCCGCTTCGGGGAATGGATCGCCATCCGCAGGCACGGCCACGTGGCCGAGCTCGTACTGGACCGTCCCAAGGCCATGAACGCCGTCTCCACCGAGCTCGGCCGCGGCGTCACCGAGGCCACCGCCGCCCTCGCCGCCGACCGCGACGTCCGGGCCGTCGTCCTGACGTCCACGAACGACCGCGCGTTCTGCGTCGGCGCGGACCTGAAGGAGCGCAACTCCTTCAGCGACGACGACCTGCGCCGCCAGCGCCCCTACGCCCGCGCCTGCTACACCGGCGTGCTCGAACTGCCCGTGCCCGCCATCGCCGCCGTGCAGGGCTTCGCGCTGGGGGGAGGCTTCGAGCTCGCCCTGTCCTGCGACCTGATCGTCGCCGACGGCACCGCCGTCGTCGGCCTCCCCGAGGTCTCGGTGGGCGTGATCCCCGGCGGTGGCGGCACGCAGCTGCTGCCCCGCCGCGTCGGGGCGGCCCGCGCCGCCGAGCTGATCTTCACCGCGCGGCGCGTGGAGGCGGCGGAGGCCCGTGAGTTGGGGCTCATCGACGTGCTGGTGGACGCCGGGCAGGCCCGTGCCGAGGCGCTGGCGCTGGCCGGACGGATCGCCGCCAACTCGCCGGTCGGCGTGCGCGCCGCGAAGCGGGCCCTACGGCTGGGGCACGGGCTGGACCTGCGGGCGGGCCTGGAGGTGGAGGACGCGGCGTGGCGCACGGTGGCCTTCTCCGGCGACCGGGCGGAGGGCGTGGCGGCCTTCAACGAGAAGCGGACGCCGAACTGGCCGGGCGAGTGAGCGGCACCCGCGGCCGGGCTGCCCGTTCCGGGCCCCGGCTCCGGGGAGCCGTTCCCCCGTCCAAGAGTGCATAAAGGCTCTTATAAAGCGGAATGAGCCCAACGTTCTTACGCTGGAGTGCAGAACCTGCGCACCGTGACGGAATGTGAGGCTCGGGTGGCAGCTGACGGGGAGGGTGACGACCGCCTGCGCGCCGTGGTGGAGCTGGCGCAGGCGATGGCCGCCGCGCCCACCCCCCTCGAAAGCGTCGAGGCCGCCGCGGAGGGCGCGCGACGCGCGCTGGGCGCCGCTTTCGCCGCCGTCTCGGTCTGGGAGCGCGAGCGGGGACGGCTGCGGGTGCTCGTCAACACCGGGGAGCTGGCCCCCGGGGAGGAACGTTTCCCCAGCGACGAGTCCTACCCCGTGCACGCCTTTCCGGAGATCGCCGGGGTCCTGCGGGAGGCGGCGGCGGGGGGCTCGCCGCGCGCGTGGGTGGAGACGGCGGACGCCCCCGGCGAGGAGACGCACGTCCGGCGCGGGGCCGTTCTGCGGCGGCGCGGGCGGGGGTGCTGCATCGTCGCCCCTGTCGTGCTGCACGGCCGCGCCTGGGGCGAGTTGTACGTGGCGCGCCTCCTCGGGGCGCCCGTCTTCGACGGCGCGGACGCGGAGTTCGCGACGGTGCTGGCGGCGGTGACCGCGTCGGGGATCGCCCAGACCGAGCGGCTGGAGGAGGTGCGGCGGCTGGCGTTCACCGATCCGCTGACGGGGCTGGCGAACCGCCGGGCCGTCGACGCGCGGCTCGACGAGGCCGTGGAGCGGCACCAGTTGGACGGTGTCGTCGTGAGTCTGGTGGTGTGCGACCTCAACGGGCTCAAGCGCGTCAACGACACCTTGGGGCACGCGGTGGGCGACCGCCTGCTGGAACGTTTCGGCTCGGTGCTGTCGCTGTGCGGGGCGATGCTGCCGGGGGCGTTGGCGGCGCGGCTGGGCGGCGACGAGTTCTGTCTGCTGACGGTGGGGCCGGAGGCGGACGAGGTGGTGCGGGTGGCCGGCGAACTGTGCCGGCGGGCAGGGGAGCTGGAGCTGGGGGAGGGGGTCGCGTGCGGGGTGGCGTCGACCGGCGACCCGATCGGGCCGGTGCGCTCGGCCCGGCGGCTGTTCCGGCTGGCGGACGCGGCGCAGTACCGGGCGAAGGGGGCGGGGTCGGCGGAGCCGGTGGTCGCGGGGCGGGAGGGCGGCAGGGGGCGGCCGGATCCGGTGGTGCGGATGGCGGACCGCCCGCCGGAGCCCACGGCCGGGCCCGGGGGCGCGGTGGAACGGCGGCGGTTCCGGGGCCGTGGCGGGCCGGGCTGAGCAAGGTCGTCGGGCCCGGCCGAGCAAGGTCATCGGGCCCGGCGGTCGCGCCCGGGCGAGGAAGGTCGCCGGGCCTTTGCTCGTTGTACTGGAAAAAGGGGTGGTGACAGGTCGCGATTCAGTCTCTAGGGTGCCTGAATATGGATATGCACACTGTGGTGGTGGGGACGACCGGGACGACCGCGGATGATGTGATCGCCGTGGCGCGCAAGGGAGCGCGCGTCGTCGTGTCCGAGGAAGCCCTGGCCGCCGTCGCCGCAGCGCGGCGGGTCATCGACGACCTGGCCGCCAAGCCCGACCCCGTCTACGGCGTCTCGACCGGATTCGGTGCCCTCGCCACGCGCCACATCAGCCCCGAGCTGCGCGCCCGCCTCCAGCGCAACATCGTCCGCTCGCACGCCGCCGGCATGGGCCCGCGCGTCGAGCGGGAGGTCGTACGGGCGCTGATGTTCCTGCGCCTGAAGACGCTCGCCTCCGGCCACACGGGCGTCCGGCCCCTGGTCGTGGAGACGATGGCCGCCGTCCTGAACGCCGGCATCACCCCGGTCGTGCACGAGTACGGTTCGCTGGGCTGCTCCGGCGACCTCGCGCCCCTGTCGCACTGCGCGCTGACCCTGATGGGAGAGGGCGACGCGGAGGGCCCCGACGGCGTGGTGCGCCCCGCCGCCCAGCTGCTGGCCGAGCACCGCATCGAGCCCCTTGAGCTGCGCGAGAAGGAGGGCCTGGCCCTCCTGAACGGCACCGACGGCATGCTCGGCATGCTCGTGATGGCCTGCGCCGACCTGTCCCGGCTGATGACCTCGGCGGACGTCACCGCCGCGCTCTCGCTGGAGGCGCTGCTGGGCTCGGAGAAGGTCCTGGCGCCGGAGCTGCACGCCATCCGCCCGCACCCGGGCCAGGGCGTCTCCGCGGCGAACATGCTTGCCGTCCTGGAGGGCTCCGGCCTCACTGGGCACCACCAGGACGACGCGCCGCGGGTGCAGGACGCGTACTCGATCCGCTGCGCGCCGCAGGTCGCCGGCGCCGGGCGGGACACCCTCGCGCACGCCCGGCTGGTCGCCGACCGCGAGCTGGCGTCGGCCGTCGACAACCCGGTCGTGCTCCGGGACGGCCGGGTCGAGTCCAACGGCAACTTCCATGGTGCGCCGGTGGCCTACGTCCTTGATTTCCTTGCGATCGCGGCCGCTGACCTTGCTTCAATTGCCGAGCGCCGCACCGACCGGCTGCTGGACAAGGACCGCTCGCACGGGCTGCCGCCGTTCCTGGCGGGCGACGCGGGCGTGGACTCCGGGCTGATGATCGCCCAGTACACGCAGGCCGCCCTGGTCAGCGAGATGAAGCGGCTGGCCGTGCCCGCGTCCGTGGACTCGATCCCGTCCTCCGCGATGCAGGAGGACCACGTCTCCATGGGCTGGTCGTCGGCGCGCAAGCTGCGCACGGCCCTTGAGGCGCTCGGCCGCGTCGTGGCCGTGGAGCTGGTCGCCGCCACCCGCGCGATCGAGCTGCGGGAGGGCCTGACGCCGGGGCCGGCCACGCAGGCGGTGCTCAAGGCCGTCCGCGAGGCGGGCGTGGAGGGCCCGGGCGAGGACCGCTTCCTGGCGCCCGACCTGGCCGCGGCCGAGGCGTTCGTCCGCACCGGAAAGCTGGTCGATGCCGTCGAGACGGTGACCGGGCCGCTGGGCTGACTCTGCGTTACCGAGCCGCTGTGCGCTGTTTGCGCACAGCGGCGGTGACGAGCGCGCCGCCCGCCGCGACGAAGGCCACGCCGCCGAAGACGTACGGGGTGGTGTCGACGCTGCCGGTGTCCGCCAGGGCCAGCTCGGCGGTGGGAACAGGGGTTTGACGGGCCTGCTGCCGGGCGGCCGGGGCCGGGCGGTCGTCCGAGGCGTTCGCACTCGGCACGAACCACACCGCGGACAACAGCGTGCCGGCGGCGACGGCGGTCAGCAGCGGGCGGCGTGCGGTCACGGGAGAATCCCCCTTGGGGCGACGGCGATTGGGGGTCGTGGAGCTTCGGCGCGTCCCGACTGACACGATGTTAGTGACAGGGGCGGCCCCTGGGGAAGCCGCATGCGCCATCCGCTCCCCTAGCAGGGCATCCGCCCTTAATCAAGACCCTCGTTGCGGCGTCTGCCGTCCGGGGGTCTTTACTTGTGGTGGCCTTCCCCACAATTTTCCGATGCGTGGAACGGGAGAAAGGGTGCAGGCGTTCTTGTATGTAGTAGCCGGGATGCGTGCAACCCCACGAGCCCCATGATCGGCTCGGGGATTCCGGGGTCCAGGAGCAATGGAGAAGCGTGTGATGACGTACGGCAAGCGCCGCAAGGGCCTGGTGGCCGCGGCCGCTGTGCTCGGCGGTGTACTGACTCTGGCGGCGTGCGGCGGTGACGACGACGGCGCCAAGGGCGGCGGCGACGACAAGGGCAAGAAGTCGCAGGGCCAGGTCGATGCCGCGGCCGCCAAGGACGCGTCCAAGGCGCAGATCAAGATCACGCCGAAGAGCGGTGCCACCGACGCCGGTATCACCACGGACGCCGTTCAGGTCACCGTCAGTGACGGCGAGCTCGTGAGCGTCAAGATGACGACGGACAAGGGCACCCCCGTCGAGGGTTCAATATCTTCGGACAAGAAGACCTGGAAGCCGAACAAGCAGCTCGAACGTTCGACGAAGTACAAGGTCATCGCCGAGGCCAAGGACGACAAGGGCCGCAAGGCCACCGAGAACTCCGCCTTCTCCACCGTTTCGCCCAAGAACAGCTTCATCGGCGCCTTCACGCCGGAGGACGGCTCGACGGTCGGCGCGGGCATGCCCGTGTCGATCAACTTCGACAAGCCGATCAAGGACCGCAAGGCCGTCCAGTCCCACCTGCAGGTCACCTCCAGCAGCGGCCAGCAGGTCGTCGGTCACTGGTTCAGCGACCAGCGCCTGGACTTCCGCCCGCAGGAGTACTGGAAGTCCGGTTCCGAGGTCACCCTGAAGATGGACCTCGACGGCGTCGAGGGCGCCCCGGGCATCAAGGGCGTCCAGAAGAAGACGATCAACTTCAAGATCGGGCACTCCCAGGTCTCCACGGTCGACGCCAAGACCCACCAGATGACGGTGGTGCGCGACGGCAAGACCATCAAGACCATCCCGATCTCCGCGGGCAGCCCGTCGAGCCCGACGTACAACGGCAAGATGGTGATCTCCGAGAAGTTCACGGAGACCCGGATGGACGGCTCGACCGTCGGCTTCACCAAGAAGGACGGCAAGGGCGAGTACGACATCAAGGACGTGCCGCACGCCATGCGGCTGTCCACGTCCGGCACGTTCATCCACGGCAACTACTGGGGCAGCGGCGTCTTCGGCGTCTCCAACACCAGCCACGGCTGCGTGGGCCTGGAGGACAAGCAGGGCGCGAACGACCCGAACACCCCGGGCGCCTGGTTCTACACCAACTCGCTGATCGGTGACATCGTCGAGGTCAAGAACTCCGACGACAAGACCATCGCCCCCGACAACGGCCTCAACGGCTGGAACATGGACTGGGCGAAGTGGGTCGCGGGCAGCGCGACCGGCTCCTGACGTGCTGCACGTCCTGACGTCCTGACGCCAGGTCGTCCCTGACGTCCCGGACGTCCGTCACCTGACGAAGGCCCCCTCGGCACACCGCCGAGGGGGCCTTCGTCCGTCTGCCCGGGGGCGCCCGCACCCTGCCCGCCACTCTGGGTGTTCGAAGCATGCCTGCAGGTCAGCGCGGGGATTTTCGGGCGTGCGCGAGAATGGCCTCCCGCCCCGTACCGGGACGGCCCCCCACGTTCGAAGGACCACCACTGTGCAGACGCCCGCGCAGCCCGAGCCGCCGCTGCAGACCGTGGAGGCCGCCGTGCGCGGCCTGCGGGGCCTGCACGGCGACGCGCTCGACGACGCCGTCTACGCGGCCGCATCCGCCCTGGCCGCCGCCCCCGCCGGCTGGGAAGCCATCAGCGGCGCGGTCCTGCGGATCGCCTCGGCGACCGTACGCCGCTGCTGGGAGTACGGCTGGCAGCCCGCGGACGTCGTACGGCTCGCCCGGCGGGACCTGACGCCCACCGAAACGCGCTTCACCGTCGGCGTCATCGCCGCGGAGGCGCGTCGCTACGCCCCGGACACGCTCGGCGCCCGCTGGGCCGCGCAGCTCACCGAGCTGGACGCACAGGCGTGGTGGGAGGAGGACGCCGGAGGCGACCAGGCGTTCCTCGGCGGCTTCGGCCGGCGCGAGCGGCTGACCCGCTTCGAGACGGCCGCCTGCGCGCTGGGCGCGCTGCGGCTGCTGGACTCCCTCCCGCGCATCGGCGGCGCCGGCCCGCTGCCGGGCACCGCCCACGTCGGCGCGCAGGCCACGACCGCCCCGCCCCGCATGCTCGGCCGGATCCGGGCGCTGCTGGCCAAGGCCGAGTCGACGCAGTTCCCGGAGGAGGCGGAGGCCCTCTCCGCGAAGGCGCAGGAGCTCATGGCGCGGCACTCCATCGACGAGGCGCTGCTGGCCGTCGGCTCCGACACCGCCGGCGAGGGGCCGGGCGCCTGCCGGATCGGCGTCGACGGCCCGTACGAATCGGCCAAGGCGCTGCTCCTGGACGCGGTGGCCGCGGCCAACCACTGCCAGGCGGTCTGGTCGGCCGAATACGGCTTCTCCACGGTCGTCGGCTTCGACGCCGACCTGGAGCTGGTGGAGCTGCTGTACACGTCCCTGCTGGTGCAGGCCACCTCGGCGATGAACCGCGCCGCCGACGACCACCACGCCAGCGGCCGCTCGCGCCGCACCCGCGACTTCCGGGAGTCGTTCCTGATCGCCTATGCGGGCCGGATCAGCGACCGGCTGTCGGCGGCCGTGCAGGACGTGGCGGCGGCGGAGGCACGGCCGGAGGTCCTGCCGGTGCTCGCCGCCCGGGACGTGGCGGTCGGCGAGACGGCCGGACGGATGTTCCCCGAGACGACCTCGTACCGCCTCAAGGGGCGCGACGCGGACGGCTGGGCACAGGGCCGGGAGGCCGCGGACTCGGCCCGCCTGTCCGGCCGCCCGTCCGCGGGGAGGCGGGGGTGATGTACGTGCCTGGCGGCACGTCGTCCCCGGCCGGGATGCGGGTGTGACGTCCGCGGTCCGGGGGCACGTCTTCCCTGCGCGGTGAAGCGGGCGCGGTGCACGTGCCCAGGGGCACGAGGCCCTCTGCCGGGGAGCGGCGGGGCGTGTCGTCCCGCCCGGGGACCGGGCGTGACGTACGTGCCTCACTGCAGCGTCCCTCCGTGGGGAGGCGGGCGTGACGTTCGCGTCCGTGGGCGCATCGCCCCTCTGCCGGATGCGGGCATGACCTACGTGCCTCGCGGCACGCCCTCCCTGTGCGGGGCAGTGGGGCTGAAATACGTGCCCGGCGGCACCCCCACTCCCCGTCGGAACGCCGCCACGAACGCGCTCGGCGAGCCGTAACCCACCCGCCGGGCCACGGCCGAGACCGTCGCGCCCCCGGCCAGCAGCGGCATCGCCGCCTCCAGTCGCAACTGGGTGCGCCACCGTGCGAACGACATGCCCGTACCGGTCGCGAACGCACGCGCCAGTGTGCGGGCGCTCGCGCCCACCGCCGCGCCCCACTGCGCGAGCGTCCGCCCGTCCGCCGGGTCCGCGCGCAGGGCCTCCGCCACGCGGCGGGCCCGGGCGTCGGCGGGCAGCGGGGCCCGGACGGTCGTCACGGACACGGGGCGGAGCTGGTCGAGGACGACCGCCTCCGCGCGCCGGCGGGCGGCGGCATCGGGGCCGCCCTGTGCGAGGTCGTTCGAGAGGTGGCCGATGAGCTCGCGCAACAGCCCCGGCACCGGCACGACGCACGGCTCCGGCCACGTGTGCGGGCACTGCTCCGGCCGGAAGTAGAGGCTGCGCATCAGGGCGGCGCAGGTCGCGCCGGTGGCGTGCGGGGTGCCTGCCGGGATCCACAGGGCGACGGTCGAGGGCAGCACCCACGTACGGCCGGCGGCCCGCACGGCCAGCACGCCCTGCGGGGCCCAGGCGAGCTGGTGGAAGCCGTGCTCGTGCTCGTCGAACCACTCGTCGCCGGCGAGCGCGAACGTGCCGACGGCGATGGCGCTGCCGGCGGGGGCGACGACGTGGGCGGCGCCCACCCCGGAATGCGGCGTGACCCCGCCGGGCGCCATATGTCCGTCCGGCGACATGGGTTGGCCTCCTGGCCCGTATACGACATCCATACCCGGTTCCTAGCCTCGCCGTATGCCGATGAATCTCATCCACCGACGTCTGTGCAGTTCCCGCAAGTGGGCCCGGGCGGTCGAGGAACAGCTGTTGCCCTGGGCCCTGGACGGCGTGAGCCTCGGCCCCCACGCTCTGGAGATCGGACCCGGCTACGGGGCCACGACACGCGTACTGCTGCCACAGGTGCGGCACTTGAGCGTCGTCGAGACCGATGCGTCGTACGTGGCCGGCCTGCGCCGGGAGTTCGGCGACCGCGCCGAGGTGCTCCACGGCGACGGCGCCGCGCTGCCCCTGCCCGACGGGCGCTTCGACTCCGTCGCCTGCTTCACGATGCTGCACCACGTGCCCTCGCCACGGCTGCAGGACGCGCTCTTCGCCGAGGCGCGGCGGGTGCTGCGCCCGGGCGGGGTGTTCGCCGGGTGCGACGCACTGAGCAGCTGGGGCTTCCGGTTGATCCACCTCGGTGACACATGTGTGCCCGTGCCGCCCGCGACGCTGGCGACACGGCTGCGGGCGGCGGGGTTCGCGGAGGCGGAGGTCACCGTGGGGAAGGGCAGCTTCCGCTTCCGGGCGGTCCGTGGGGGGTGAGGGGGCTCAGGAAGGCCCGGAGCCCGCCTCGTCGGTCTCGGCGGCCTCCAGCCAGGCGGCGACCTGGTGCGGCGCGCCGCACCACTCGCCCGTGAAGGGGCCGCTGTCCTTCCGGTGGGGGTGCTGGTCGGTGTGGCGGAAGGAGACGAGGAGGTCCGCGGCGGCCTGCCACGTGCACTCCGCGCCGCCGAGGAGCCCGCGCACGGCGACGAGCGCCTCGACGCTGCTCAGGCGGCGGGCGCAGAACCACGCCTCGACCGCTGCCATGCCCCCGTTCCCGTGCTCGTCACGGAGGAGGTCCGTGAGGTGGTCGAAGGCCACGGCGAGCCGGGCGTACAGCCCCTCCTCGGCGGGGTGGAAGACGGGGGCGAGGGCGACGGCCAGGCGGGTCGTGCAGGCGGGCTCCGGAACGGGGAAGGCGGGATGGTCCTTGCGGAACTCGGGCCAGTCGACGTTGGAGGCCGCCTCCAGGACCTGCGCGAGGTGGAACTCCGAGCCCTCCCGGTACTCCTCCGAGGTGATGAGCACGTGCCGCAGCAGCTCGTAGGACAGTCGGCAGTTCTCGGCGAGGAGGACCGCGTCGTAGAGGTCCTTGGCCTCCGGGTGCATGTCCGTCATCAGCCAGAGCAGCTTCCAGGCGAGGGAGAGCTCGGGGCCGGCGGTCATGAGGACGGCCGGTTCGCCGCCGTCGTGGCGGGGGATCGCGGTGCGCACGGACAGGGCGGGGAGGGTTTCGTTGAAGACGAAGTCCAGTTGGACGCTGCCGGAGGGCAGGGCGTCCGGCCCGTCGGCCGGGGCGGTCCAGGGGAGCACGAGACGGCGGCCGGGCACCCGGTCGTACGTCCAGATCTCGCCGCTGACGGCGCCCGAGGCGTCGATGAGCACGCCGCCCCCGGCGCGCGAGAGGTCCTCGGCGGCGCGGGCGATGTCGTCGAGCAGGGCGTCGGTGCGTTCGTCCTCCAGGGTCCAGGTGGAGGGCACCACCACGAAGTCCAGGTCGCCGGGCTCGCGCGCCGCGTCCCCGTACCACGCCTTCAGCAACACGCTTCCGCGCAGCACGAGATGGTCCGCCCAACCGGAGCCGGCGACGGCCGCGAGGGCGAGGTCGAGGGCCCGGCGCCGGGCCGCGAGCCACGCTTCGCCGGTACGGGCGTTCGCGAACCGCGGCTCGGTGAGCCGCATGCCCCGCATGTGGTGGTTGACGGCCGGATCGTAGGCCGCGCGCTGCACGACGCCCTCGCCGACCACCGGCAGCAGGGTCGGGGGCAGGTCCTTGGCCAGGCGGGTGGCCTCGTCGGGCGGCGACTGGGGGACGACCGCCGTGTCGTCCCAGGGGCCGTAGCCGAACCGCTCCCACGGTGTGGCCGTCATGCGTCTCTCCCTCGCTCGGTGATCCAGCCGGCGTCGAGCGATCCGTCGCTGTCGTGGACGACGAACTCGCGCTCGACGGAGATGATGTCGTGGCCGCCGTCCCGCACGGCCGCCACCAGTGCGTCCAGCCGCAACCCGGCCGTCCGAAGGCCGACCGCGCGGCACCGCTGGGTCACGAACCGCTCGGCGCGCCCGTCGGCCCGTACCCGGCGGGCGTTGCGCGACAGGTGGGCCGTGTGGGAGGAGGCGATCCGGCCGAGCGCGGCGAGGCCGGCGCCGGGCGGCAGCAGCAACTTGAGGTGGTGCTCGAAGTAGTAACTCTCCCCGAGCGCCGCGGCGTCCTCGTCGCTCTCGGGCACCCCCGCGGTCCACGGCGCCGCCTCGACCTTCACCCGCACCACCTCGGCCCCCGCGTCCTGCAGCCCGTGCACCACACCGTCGACGGCTTCGCGGACCTGCGGCAGCGAGCCGGAGGAGCGGAGCGTGACCATCGGCTGGCTGGGCGTCCGCCCGCGGTCGAGGACGATGTGCGTGAACCCGGCACCGCAGGCGGCGGCGTACTGCTCGGCGACGGCGGCGTCACCGGCCGGCACGGTGATGTGCGCTTCGAAGTCCCCGCTGAAGGCGGGGGCGGGGGCGGGCGCGGTATGGGCTGGGGGGCTGGATGTCACCGGCAGATGATCTCAGGGGGGTACGACGGGCACCCGTGCCAGGCCGGGCTGATCACGTTCC
This sequence comes from Streptomyces sichuanensis, assembly GCF_020328095.1. Lineage (NCBI taxonomy): Bacteria > Bacillati > Actinomycetota > Actinomycetes > Kitasatosporales > Streptomycetaceae > Streptomyces > Streptomyces sichuanensis. Next base: position 71,893 of record NZ_JAIXMK010000034.1, on the reverse strand, counting down.
GTTCCCGGCCGTCGGCGTGCGGTGTTCGCCGGCCGACGGGCGGTCCATGGCCGAATCGACCGCTTGCCCGGACATTCCGCATCGGCGAGGCTCGCCGTCGTGCCCGCGCCGTGGCGCGGGCCGATCCGCCCGAGTACGCATCTCCACGAAACGGAGTGGCATGGAACTCAAGGCGAGACTCATAGCCCCGGTCGCAGCCTGCGCGTTGGCCGCGACGGGCATGCTCGGCGCCGGCGCGGCACAGGCGGCCGTTCCCGTCGCACCCGCCGCTGCCGGGCCGGCGGCGCACGCCGCGCAGGGCGTCGCGCAGCTCTCCCTGCAGCAGCTGACCGAGCTGGTCACCCTGCGGGTGCACCTGGAGTACCCGAACGCCAGGCTCATGCTGGCGGACGGCAGCGCGCCCGGCGGCAGGACCCAGGACATGTCGAAGGTCACCGACTGGCGGTTCGTCCTCAACACCGGCGACCGCCAGTCGGCCGTCAAGTCCGTGCAGATCAAGGCGACTCTGGACGGCCAGGTGGGCCAGATGACCACCTACCGGTCGCCGTGGGGAGGGGTCGCCGCCATCGACGGGCCGACGTACCTGAGCCCCGCCCAGGCGTACGACATCCTCGAACGGGCCGGGCACGGCAACGCCTACCAGTACGTGTCGCTCGTCAAGCCCCTCGTCGCGAAGCCGCACCTGCAGTACCACTTCTCCAACATCCGCGGCGGCTGTGACGGATACGCCGTGAACGTCGACGACCACGCCGTCAACCCGATCTGCGGCTGACACCCGGCACCTTGCGGACGCGGGGACCGGGCCCGGCACCCCCGCGTCCGTACCCGCCGCGTCCGTACCTGCCGCCTCCGGTCACGCGCCGCCGGGCACCAGGTGCTTGGTGCCCCAGGCCCCCAGTGGGGCGAGTGCTTCGCCGAGTTCGGCGCCGAGCGGCGTCAGGGAGTACTCGACGCGCGGCGGCACCTCGTCGTGGGCCTCGCGGTGGACGATGCCGTCGGCCTCCAGCTCGCGCAGCTGCGCGGCCAGGACCTTCTCGGTGACGCCGGGAATCCCGCGGCGCAGTTCGCCGAACCGGTGGGGCCGCTGCTCCAGGGCCCACAGGATGAGCACCTTCCACTTGCCGCCGACGACCTCCATCGCCGCGTCGATCCCGCAGTGCGCCGCACCGGGCCTGCCGCTCGTCGCCATCCTCGCTCCTCCCCCTCCGACCAGCACGCTCACCCCGGGGTACGTACCCACCTCGAAGTGCGTACTTGATCAACTATCGCTCTCGCCCAAGGCTAGAGGCATGACGAACGCGCACAAGAACACCCGCATCGCCCTCCTCGGACTCGGCGCCATGGGCACCGCCCTCGGCCGTGCCTGGCTGGCCGCCGGCCGGCCCCTGACCGTCTGGAACCGCACCCCCGCCAAGGCCCGGGCCCTCGCCGCCGAAGGCGCCGAGGCCGCCGCGAGCCCCGCCGGGGCCGTGGCCGCGGCCGACCTGGTCGTGTTGTGCCTGCTCGACGGCGCCACGGTCGACGCCGTCCTGGACGGCGTCGACCTCACCGGCAAGGACGTGGTCGACCTGACCACCGGCACCCCGGCGGCGGCGCGGGAACGGGCGGCGTGGGCCGCCGCCCGCGGGGCCCGGTTCCTGGACGGCGGGATCATGGCCGTCCCGCCGATGATCGGGGCCCCTGGATCCGGCGCGTACGTCCTCTACAGCGGCTCCCGCGAGCTGTTCGACGCCCACCGCGCGCTCCTGGAGGTCCCGGCGGGCGCGCGGTTCGTGGGCACGGACGCGGGTTTCGCGGCCCTGCACGACGTGGCGCTGCTGTGCGGAATGTACGGCCTCTTCGCCGGCATGACGCAGGCCATCGCCCTGGTCGAGGGAGAAGGAATCGACCGCGGCGCCTTCACCCCGCTGCTCACCGAGTGGCTCGGCGCCATGACCGCCGCCCACGCCGCAGGCGCTTCCGCCGGCGCCGACTCCAACCTCGCCATGCAGGTGGCGGGCACCACGACCCTCCTGCGCACGGCGCAGGACCAAGGCGTCAGCGCCGAGCTGGTCCTGCCGTACTTCCGCCTGATGGAACGCCGCCTCGCCCAAGGCGACGGCGACGGCCTGGACGACACGGCGGGCATGCTCGCGCTGCTGCGGCAGTAGGTCACAGGAGCGTGCCGAGGGGGCCGAGGTCGAGGTTGAGGTCGTCCATCGTCAGCCCGTACTGGTCGCAGAGTTCGGTCATGCGGTCATGAAGGATCATCAGGGTGAGGCCGAGCCGTTCTTCCTGGTCTTCGGTGAGGTCACCCTCGTCGACGCGGTGGAGCGCCTGGCGTTCCATGAGCTGGCGCAGGAGCTCGACGATGGTCAGCACCAGGCGGATGAGGTCCCGCTCGACCGTGTCGGGATCGGTGTGCAGGCGTTCGGCGGCGGTGCGGCGGGCCGCGCCGAGCGGGGGAGGGAGTTCGTCGGGGTGGGCCGGGACGACCGAGAGGGCGCCGGCCGCCGCCTGGGCGGCCTCCCGCAGGCGGTCGGGCCGGGGCGGGTCACCACGGCTCGGCACGATCCTCACCGCCCTCGACCGGCCTGTCGCCCGGTACCGGGATGTCCCACTGGCCTTCGGTCTGTTCGCGGATGGCCACCACCACGGCACGCAGCGATATGCGCACCAGATCGATGTCGGCGATCGACAGGACGAGATCGCCGGTGAGGACGACGCCACCGCTCAGCAGCCGGTCGAGGAGGTCGATCAAGGCCACCTGCCGCTGTGCCAGGGGACGGTCCTCGTCCGCGTAGGGGCCCGTCACGTGGGTGCTCCCTCCGGCGCACCGGGGTCGGCGAAGGAGTAGGGGGCCCACGGGCCGGTGATGTCCACGCGGACGCCGGGAGAGCCCTCGGCGGCACGGTGGACGCGGCGACGGAACTCCTCGGCCAGGTCGTGGGGAACGAGGTAGGCGTCGTTGGCGACGTTCTCGCCGGACGCCTCGGCCAGGCGGCCCTGTTGCGGCCGGTGCCGGGCACGTCCGGCGGCCAGGCCGCGGGTCTCGGCGTCGATCCGGCGCACCACTTCCTCCGCCAGCCGCCATGCGTCGCGGCGCGTCTGGTGCTGGTGGCGGCGTTGCCGCAGGTAGGCGCGGCCCGCATCGGGCGCGTCGGGCGGTGCGGCGGCCGGTGGGGGCGGCGCGGCGGCCGCGTCCACGTAGACCTTCACGCCCCATTCCGCGTGCCCGGACAACCGGGCGAGCGAGGCGGCGAACACCGGGTGCCCCTCGTGCAGCATCTCCGCGACGCGCAGGTCGTCGAGGTACACCGTGGCGAGACGGAGCGGCAGGACGGTGGTGTGGGCGGCGAGGGACTCGACGACCGAGTGGTGCGCACGGGCCGTCGGCTCCAGCCAGTCGAGGTCCTCCAGGTGCGCCTTGAGCGCCGACTGGGAGAAGTCGGCCTCCGGGACGGGGCTGACGGCCGCCGCCACCTCGCCGGAGCGGACGAGGGTGACGGGGCTGCCCGCCACACCCTGGACACCCGCCAGCGCGGTGCGCTCCAGCGACGGGGAGAACGGCACCACGGCGTAGGCGTAGCTGAGGTTGCCGGCCATGGCTCCTCCCTCTCGGCGGCCCGTCAACGGCGGCCCGTCAACGGCGGTCCTCGTCATCCCCGGGCCGCCGCCTTCCGCGGGCGGGCTCGGCGCCGCGGGCACGCCCCGTGGCGCGCGGGCGTTCCGGCGTGCGCGGGCGTTCCGTCTCGTGCGCGAGTTCCGTTTCGCGCGGGCGTTCCGTTTCGCGCTCGCGGGAGCGCACCGGGGCGTGGGACCGTTCGGTCTCGGTGCGCCGCGGGCGGGCGGCGTCGTCCGCCGCCCGGCCCTCGGGCAGGCTCCTCGGCGCAGACTGGGCGGCCTGCTGCCGCAACGACCTCACCTCGGCCCGCAGGCGCTCGTTCTGCTCTTCGAGCTCGCGCTGCTCGCCGGCCCGCGACGACAGGGCGGGGTCGTGTTCCCACCAGTCGATGCCGATCTCCTTCGCCTTGTCGACGGAGGCCACCAGCAGGCGCAGTTTGATGGTGAGCAGCTCGATGTCGAGCAGATTGATCTTGATGTCGCCGACGATGACGATGCCCTTGTCCAGCACGCGCTCCAGGATGTCGGCGAGGTTCGCGCTGCTGCCCTGCTGTCCGTACGCGGAGAGCGAGCGTGCCGGGCCGGCGGAGGGGAGAACGGGTTCGGTCACGGCGGGTTCGACCTCCTCGGCCTCGGATCGTCTCCGGTCATCGCCCGCGGGTCACCTCCTGGAGCGGCGGGACTCCTCGCCGCGTGGTTCCGCGCCCCCGGGTTCCTCCTCGTCCTCCCATGCGCTGTCCTCGGCGTAACGGGTGTCGTCCTCGTCGCGACGGCCGCGCGCCCGTGGTTCACCGCTCGCCTCGTAGTCGCCCTCGTCGCCCTCGTCTTCGTACCGCTCCTCGGCCTCCTCCACGCTGCCGCGTCGCCCTTCGTCCCGGTCCTCCTCGTCGTAGGCGCCCTCCTCCGAGTCCTCGTACTCCGCGTACTCGGGATCGCCGGGCCGCACCTCTTCGTCCTCGTCCCGCTCCCGCTCGGCGCCTTCCGCTTCCTCGGGCTCGCTGACCACCTCGCCGTCGCGGATCTCGCCGCGCCAGCCGCCGGTGGCCTCGCCGCGAACGGTCAGGAACGCGCGGTAGAGCTTCAGGTCGAGCCGGGTGCGGCGCCCCTGGGCCCGCAGCAGTGCGCCGGTCTTCTCGACCAGCCCCTGGGGGTAGTACTGCATCACCAGCAGCACCTTGGTCAGGTTCTTGTCGAGCGCGTGGAAGGTGACCACGCCCTTGGTGGTTCCCTTGGCGCCCTCGGACGTCCACGCGATGCGTTCGTCGGGCACCATCTCGGTCACCGTGCCCTGCCAGTGGCGGCTCGCCTTGGCGATCTTCACGTGCCACTGGGACGTCGTGTCGTCCTCCCGCTCCACGTTCACCACGCCCTTGGCGAAGCGGCCGAACTCCTGGAACTGCGTCCACTGGTCGTACGCCTCGCGCACCGGGACGCCGACCTCCACGTCCTCGATCACCGTCAGGCTCCGGCCGCCGGCCGGGCCCGACCGCTTCTGCTCGCGCCGCTTGCCGGAGACCTCCTTGACCTTGTCCCACAGCGCGCTCTTGGCGTGCGAGGCGGCCGCCGAGAGCACGGCCGCGCTGGGCGAGGCCCCCGCCTTCAACCGCTCTCCGCCCTTCGCGACGGCGCCGACCAGCTCGTGCGGCCCCAGGTGGGCCTCGCCGAGCCGGGTCGCCGATTCCTCCACACGGTGCACCATCTCCTGCAGCACGCGCTCAAGCCGTGCCTCGACATAGGCTTCGGCCTCCTCCACCAGCCGGTTCGCGCCCGGATTGCCCTGGACCCGCTCCCGCAGGCCGCCGGCCGCCCCGCCGCGCTCCGCCGCCCTCCGCTCAGCCATCGTCCGACCTCCTCGTCCTGTGGGCGCCGCCGGAGGAACGGCCACGAGCCGTGCTGTGCGTTTCCTTCTCGTGCGTCTGCTCCTCGTGCGCCTCCTCGTGCTTCCCGGACCCGCCGGACCGGGACGTGCGGTGCGCCGAAGCCGTGGCCCCGCCACGAGCGTGCGAAGAGGCCCCGTGCCCGGACCCGCGTGCTGCCGGAGCCTTCTTCTCCTTCTCCTTTTCCTTCTCCCCGCCACCGCCAGTGGCCGCCTTCTCCCGCATGCCGGTGGTCCGGTCGTGCAGGGAGTCGGCCAGGTGCTCGGCCTTGGCCGTCAGCACCGACGTCGCCGCCGCCTTTCCCGCGGACAGCAGCTCCTTGCGGACCTGCTCGTTGACGTTGCCGAGGAAGGGGGACTGGGCGAGGGTCTTGCCGAGCTGCCCGGGTTTGACGCGGGAGCCGGCCAGCAGGGTGCCGAGCCCGATCGCGAGCTTCGCCTTCTTGGTACGCCCCAGCACGTACCCCCCGAGAACAGCCGCGCCTATCTTGGCGTTGTTCATCATCTCCGCCTTCCCATTCAGAGGCCGTGCGGGGGTTGTTGCTGCCTTGTCGCCATCAGCTGGGCCAGCAAGGCGTCCTCCCGCTGCCTGAACTCCTGTTCCTCGATGCGGCCCTCCTCGTGTGCCCGCTCCAAGGAGGCGAGTTCCTCCTGGAGGGCCGTAGGGTCGTTGAGTTCCTGTTCCGCCGCCAGGCGGATCTTGTCCACCACCCATCCGACGCCCCTGACCGGAGCGAGCGGCAGCGTCAGAAGCTCCACGAACAGTCCCACGGCTGCTCCTCTCGGAACGTTCAGGCGAAGCTGTACGGGGGCAGGGGACCGCGTACTCGCAGCTCGGCCACCTCGCCGTACCGCTCGGCGAGTTCGGCACCGGTCCGCGAGAACTCCTCTGCCTTGTCGTCGTCGACGAGGAACGAGACGTTCAGGAAGTACTGCTGTGAGGGTGGTGAGAGCTGTTCGGAACGGGTGAGCGGGCGCAGCGCCTCGACGATCTCGGCCGCCAGGGACTCCTGCCGCGCCTGCACCTCCTGGGCGACGAGCTGGCCGAGCGCCAGCCGGTCCTCGTACGTGCCGCCGCCGTCGCGCGTGGCCTCGTTGAGCCGGCGGGCCTGCTCGGAACCGGCCAGGACCTCGCGCAGCAGCGCCTCCTCGTTCTGGACGGCCTTGACGTTGAACTCCACCCGTCCGGACAGCTCGTCGAGGGCGCGACTGAACTCCTCGCCCCGTTCCCGCAGGACCGCACGCACGGTGTCCTCGTCCGGGGCGACGAACCCGAAGCTGAGGGGCAGCGTGGTGCCCTCGCCCCAGAGACGTCCCTGGACGGTGTGATGGGCCTCCAGGTCGCGCCGCCCCGCCGCGAGGTCCTCGGGCGCGTCGCTCACCACTGCCCGCAACGAACCCTCACCGACGGTATAGAGCGTCGTCGGCGGATCGCCGACCCCGCTCACGTCGTCGAGGCGCAGGGGGTGGGACTCCGAGGTGATGGCGTAGACGTACAGCGGCATCGCTCATTCCTCCCTCGGCCGTGACGAGCGACGGGGCCTGCGCTCCGCCTCGCGGTGGGGGGCCTCGCGCGGGGCCCGCTCGGGTTCCGCTTCCTCGTCGTCGCCCTTGTGCAGCGAGTCCGTGATGGCCTCGACCGCGCCCGTCAGCACGCCCTTGCTCTTGCTCTTGGCGCCCCCTTCGACGGCTCCCTGCACCATGTCGGGAAGCTGGGCCGGGGCCTTGCGGCCGGACTCCAGGTCGAGCCGGTTGCACGCCTCGGCGAAGCGGAGGTAGGTGTCGACGCTGGCCACGACGATGCGGGCGTCCACCTTGAGTATTTCGATCCCCACGAGGGAGACGCGGACGAAGGCGTCGATCACCAGCCCGCGGTCCAGGACCAGCTCCAGCACGTCGTAGAGGTTCCCCGACCGGCCACCACCCCCGGTGGGCAGGGGACCGCCCTGCGGAGTAACAGTCACGATTCCTTCCCTTCGTGACGTCATGTCGTGACGGAGCCTGTCGCGCCGAAGACGCACCGCGCGCACCGCACGCGCCGGATGCGCGCCGTGACGGGAACGAGGGGTGCGGGCCGCGGCTACAGGCCGCGGCTAGCGGTCGTCCCTGTCCGTCTGTGCGCGGGTGTAGCGGCGCCCCCGCTCGTAGGCCAGGAGCTGGCCGGCCGGGTCGAGAACGACGTCGTAGCTGGCCATCACGCTGGTCGTTTCGGGGATCCGCTCCACTTCCACCACCTCGACCCGAGCCTGCCAGCCTTCCTCGGTGGGTTTCAGCGAGGAGACGGACTCCGGCTGCCGCCCGAGCAGCTCCGTCAGCTGCTCGACCGCGCTGCGCATCGCCTCCGTCGCAGCCACGCGGTTCCCCTGGGCTGCGTGCTGACGAGGGGTTTCGGCGGTCTTCGGCTCACGGTCGTTCGTGATCTTCACCTTCTCATGCTGTCAGTCACGATTATCCTCCCCGCCCTCTTGACAGAAAAGCCGAATATGCGGATTTATGGGGATTGACATGAAGCCGGGCAGTGGGTATAAGGCTCCGCCCGCCTGTGGAAGTGAGTCCCATGGAAATCTCGGGCATTCTCAGCGCGCTGGTGATCGGTTTCGTCATCGGCCTGCTCGGCCGGCTGGTCCTTCCGGGGCGCCAGCACGTTCCTCTGTGGCTGATGATCCTCGTCGGCATCGCGGCGGCCCTCGCCGGCACCGCGATCGCGCGCGCACTGCACGTCTCGGTCACGAGCGGCATCGACTGGATCGAGTGGCTGATCCAGATCGCCCTGGCGGCCATCGGCGTGGCGGCCGTGGACAGGGCGAAAGCGCGTCACGACTGACCGCGGCCGACGGACCGGTCGCGGGCGGTCAGCGGCGGGAGCGGCTACGGGTGATGAGCCAGGTGCCGCCGACGATGAGCAGGGCGAAGACCGCCAGCCCGGCGCCCAGGGCGGTCAGCAGCCACAGCCGCTCCCGCAGCTTCAGCGTGCCGCTGAGGGTGACCTGGAGAGAGCCGACCGCGAAGGCGATCGCCGAGGTGAACACCGCGACGAGCTCGACGGCACGTATCGAGGAACGGTGCATGGCGCGTTCCAGATCGACGTTGGCCGCGTCCTGACGCCGCCAGCGGCCCTCGTGCTCCGCCTCACGCGCCGCCCGCAACCGGGCCTCCTGGATGGCGTCCCGCTTGACGAGGTACTGCTCCAGGAGCAGTTCGCGGCTGAACGCCCCTGACCGGGCGAGCAGGGCCAGGGCGGCGTCGAGGTGGACCAGGGCCTCGTCGCCCGTGCGCCGTGCACCGCGAATTCCCCACGCGCCTCGTCGGCGGCGAACCCGGGGTCAGTCTCATCGGGGGCCAAGCGGCCCCCAGGTATGAGTCGGGCCGGTGGGCAATTGGCGACCTCCAGGGCGTTGTCAGCGGACTTTGTGAACCTTTTGACTCGATCGGCCGGGTCGTGCCGAGCCCGTCCGCGTTATCTGTACGCGGTGATCTATCCGCCCCGCCGTCCTGGGGCAAGTCGTGCTCTCGGACCGATCCGACCTGCGAGAAAGACCTCATGTCTCAGCCCCAGATGTCTCAGCCCCAGTGGACGAACCCCGCGCCCAAGAAGCGCATGTCGACGACGAAGATCGTGCTGCTCGTGCTGGCCGGTGTGATGGCCTTGGTCTTCGCGGGTTGCACGGCATTAGTCGTGGGCGTGGGCAAGGCGGTCGACGACGAGGTGAGCGGTCAGCCGAAGAAGGTGCCGGGTAAGGGGGCCGACGACGGTAAGTCGGCCGCGCTCGGCAGGGACACCGTGAAGCTCAACAACGGCCTGGAGGTCGCCCCAGGCATCCCGGAGAAGTACTCTCCGGACGAGACCGCTGCCTCCACCGACGCGTTCAACTACAAGGTGCGGGTGATTTTTGCCAACAACGGCGACAAGGTCATCGACCTCAACCTTGCCACCATCAAGGCCACTACCGATGGCGGCGCCACCAAGGAGATCGTCGACAGCGTGAACAACGTCGGCATGCTGAACGGCGGCACGCTTGCCCCTGGGCAGACCACGAAGATGACGTTCGGCTTCTCGGCGGAGAAGAAGCCGACGTACGTGAACCTGGATGTCACCCCAGGGCTGTTCAAGACGGCCCACTTCACCTACAAGTTCTGATGGCCAGGACGACACGTAGAGGACGCATGGCACTGCCCATTCAGGGCTTGGCCAGGCTGGCGGCGCTTGTGGCGCGTGCCAAGCCACCTCATCCGGTCTGCCTGCCGTAGCTCGCCCGCCCGCCGTACCAGGTCTGCTACCGGAAGAGCGGTTCGGTCACGGCATCGAGTCCAGGTGTCGACTGGCCCTGATGCACTACAGGCCGTTGGTCGGGGTACCCGGCATCGAGATCCGGACCCATGGGGACGCTGTGCGACTCCCTCTACCGAGCGGATGATCAACTACTGGTCAACGCCCACATCTGGGGAGCGAGCGCGTTCGCAGCGCCTCTCTGGCACCTTCGCCGTAACGGTGACGGAGGGATCTCCGACACCTACGGCAGAGCTTCGACGCGGTGTGGGCAACGGCGACGCCCGTCCAGGAGGAGTGATCGTGTCCCGTACCGAGTACTACGACGACCCGGAGGCCCCCGAGCCCAACAGCATGGTCGTGGCCGCTTCCGCCGTCGTCACCGACGAGCAAGGTCGCATCCTGCTCCAGCGGCGGCGCGACAATGATCTGTGGGCCCTTCCCGGCGGCGGCATGGAGATGACGGACTCCCTCCCCGGCACGGCGGTGCGCGAGGTCAAGGAGGAGACCGGGCTGGACGTGGAGGTCACGGGACTGGTCGGCACCTACACCGACCCGCGCCACGTGATCGCCTACTCCGACGGGGAAGTACGGCGTCAGTTCAACGTCTGCTTCACCGCACGCGTGACGGGCGGGGAGCTCGCGATCTCCGACGAGTCCACCGAGCTCCGGTTCGTCCACCCCGACGACATCCCGTCGCTCCCCACGCACCACACCCAGCAGCTCCGCATCCGGCACTTCCTGGAGCACCGAGAGCGTCCCTACCTGGGGTGATGCCCCCGGGGTCAGCCCTCCAAGGGCGCGACCCCCACCGGACACGAGACGCCCGTCCCCCCGATCCCGCAGTACCCCGACGGGTTCTTCGCCAAGTACTGCTGGTGGTAGGGCTCCGCGTAGTAGAACGGGCCCGCCGGGAGGATTTCCGTGGTGATGGGGGCGTGGCCCGCTGCCGTGAGGACCGGCTGGTAGCGGGCGCGGGAGGACTCGGCCGTGGACTGGTCCTCGGGGGAGTGGGTGTAGACCGCGGAGCGGTACTGGGTGCCGCGGTCGTTGCCCTGGCGGAAGCCCTGGGTGGGGTCGTGGGACTCCCAGAAGAGCTTCAGGAGCGACGCGTACGGGAGCCGGGCCGGGTCGTAGACCACCCGGACCGCTTCCGTGTGGCCCGTCAGGCCGCTGCAGACCTCGTCGTACGTGGGGTTGGGAGTGTGGCCGCCCTGGTAGCCGACCAGCGTCGTCCACACGCCCTCCGCCTGCCAGAAGACGCGCTCCGCGCCCCAGAAGCAGCCCAGGCCGAAGTCGGCGACCGCCAGGCCGTGCGGGTAGGGGGCGGCCAGGGGAGTGCCCAGGACCGTGTGGCGTTCCTGGAGGGGGAACTCCGGCTCCGGGCGGCCCCTGAGGGCCTCCTCGGCGGTGGGCAGACCGGCATCGCGACGTCCGAACAGCATCATGCTCCCTCCAACGGTCATCCCCTACGCGGAATTCCGGCCCCGCTCCCAGCCCGCGACCGCCATCGCGCGGTACGCCGTGTACGCCGCCACCGGGTCGGCCTCGTACGTCCACGGCACCGCGCCGATGTGGCCGTCGACCTTGCGCAGCTGCTCCAGGGCCTCGCCGTGGCGGTCGGCGCGCACCAGGAACCAGACCAGCAGATGCCGCACGTGCGGCAGCACGGGGTGGTCCTCCGGCGCGTTCGCCACCGCGAACTGCGCGCCCTCGATCGCCTCGCGGATCACCACGCTCTGGAACAGGCTGCGCACCAGCTGAACGTCCGGCAGGTGGTCGTGGACCGCGAACAGCGGCAGCGCGGGCAGCAGACTGCCCTGCGCGGCCGAGGCCGCCGCGCGCTGCGCGAAGGCGTCCGCCTGCTCCTGCGAGCCGTGCCACTTCGCGCTCCAGTACCGCAGCGCCGCCAGGTGCGCGCCCATGTGCTGCGGCGCCCGCGAGACCACCGTCTCCCAGACCGACTGGAACTCCGCCTCGCTCGCCCCCAGGCCCCGGGCCACGCCCAGCTCGACGATGTACGGCACCGGGTCGCCCGGCGCCAGCAGGGCCGCCTCGGCGCAGACCGTGCGGGCCTCCTCCAGGATCATCCGGAAGTCCTGCGACGACGGGTCGCGCAGCGCCTGCTGGACCAGGAACTCGGCCTGCACCGCCGCGCCGCCCGCGTCCTTGGGCGCCACCACGCGCCAGTGCCGCAGCCACATCCCGCCCGTGCCCGGCGCCTCCGCCAGCTCCTGGGCGGCCGCCCCGGCCAGCGTCTGCACGCGCTGCCAGCGCAGCTCCGCCGCCTCCGTGGCGGACGTCCGGGCCAGCAGCTCGGAGGCCGGCTTCCAGTCCTGGGTGCGGCGCGCCTCCCCGACCGCCGCCAGCAGCTCCGGGTCCGGCCCGGGAAGCCGCACGTCCAACTCTCCGGGCGGGACGAAACCGAAGGCGCCCACCGGGTCGACGGCCGCCCCGGTCCCGCGCACGGCGTCCTGCCCCGCGCGGTACCGGCGCAGCGCCGGCACCACCACGACGCCGCAGATCACGACGAGGGCGAGCAGGATGAACAGAAACTCCATGAGGCGTCCCGGAAAGCGAGAGAAACGAAGGTGGACGACGGTACAACGCGGCAAACCTGCGGATCGTTCATCCGCCGGTTACAAGTGAACAGGAGTGTTCGGGCGAACGGGCACTACTCTCGGATGAATGAGCGACCAGCACAGCTTCGAGACCCTCGCGATCCATGCCGGGCAGGAGGCGGACCCGCTGACCGGGGCCGTCGTGCCGCCCATCTACCAAGTCTCCACCTACAAGCAGGACGGCGTCGGCGGCCTGCGCGGCGGCTATGAGTACAGCCGCAGCGCCAATCCCACCCGTACCGCCCTGGAAGAGAACCTGGCGGCCCTTGAGGGCGGCGTCCGCGGCCTGGCCTTCGCCTCCGGCCTGGCGGCCGAGGACTGCCTGCTGCGCACGCTGCTGGCCCCCGGCGACCACGTGGTGATCCCGAACGACGCCTACGGCGGCACGTTCCGCCTGTTCGCCAAGGTCGTCGGCCGCTGGGGCGTGGAGTGGTCGGTCGCCGACACCTCCGACGTGGACGCGGTCCGCGCCGCCATCCGGCCGCAGACCAAGGCCGTCTGGGTCGAGACGCCCTCCAACCCGCTGCTCGGCATCACCGACATCGCGGCGGTCGCGGCCGTCGCGCACGAGGCCGGCGCCAAGCTCGTCGTGGACAACACCTTCGCCAGCCCCTACCTCCAGCAGCCGCTGGCCCTGGGCGCCGACGTGGTCGTCCACTCCACCACCAAGTACATGGGCGGGCACTCCGACGTCGTCGGCGGCGCCCTGATCACCTCCGACGCCGGCCTGGGCGAGGAACTGGCCTTCCACCAGAACGCCATGGGCGCCGTCGCCGGCCCCTTCGACTCCTGGCTCACCCTGCGCGGCATCAAGACCCTCGCGGTGCGCATGGACCGCCACACCGCCAACGCCGAGCGCGTGGTGGAGATGCTGCAGGCGCACCCGAAGGTCACGCAGATCTACTACCCGGGTCTGCCCGAGCACCCGCTGCACGAGGTCGCGGCCAAGCAGATGCGGGCCTTCGGCGGCATGGTGTCCTTCCGTGTCGCGGGCGGCGAGGAAGCGGCCGTCGAGGTCTGCAACCGCGCCAAGCTGTTCACCCTCGGTGAGTCGCTGGGCGGCGTGGAGTCGCTGATCGAGCACCCGGGCCGCATGACGCACGCCTCGGTGGCGGGTTCCGCGCTGGAGGTCCCGGCGGACCTGGTGCGCGCGTCGGTCGGCATCGAGTCGGCGGACGACCTGGTCGCCGACCTCGCCCAGGCTCTGGGCTAGGCGCTGGGCGCTGGGCGCTGGGCGCTGGGCTGGGCGCTCGGCGCTCGCCCGACAGGGAGCCGGGCCGGGAAAGCCGGCCGGGCCCCGGACACCGCAGACCCGGACGGGCCGGGCGGGCCGACCAGGCCCGCACCGGCCCGTCGGCGCGTCCGGGAGCGGCGGGGTGCTCCCGGATGCTCAGGACGTCGGCACGTCCCGGAACGGCACGGGTGTCACCCCGTGTGCCCCCGCTCAGGACGCCGGCGGCACCTGGGCCGGCTGCGTGAAGTGGATGTCGGCCAGCGCGCCGTTGAAGCGGGTGAGCAGGGTGCAGAAGGACGTGCGCTCGTCCTCCGTCCAGCCCTCCGTGACCAGCGCCATCAGCTCGCGCCGGGAGGCGCGCACCTCCTCCAGGCGGGCCTTGCCGCGCGGCGAGAGCTGCAGGACGACGGCGCGGCCGTCCTCCGGGTGCGAGGTGCGCTTGACCAGGCCGGTGTCGACCAGCGGCGCCACCTGGCGGGTGACGGTCGAGGAGTCGATCCCCATGCCCGCGGCGAGCGCCTTGACGCCCATCGGGCCTTCCTGGTCGAGACGGTTGAGCAGCAGGTAGGCGGCGCGGTCCATGGAGTTGTGGACCCGGCCGACGCCGCCGAGCCGGGTCTGCTCGGCGCGGCGGGCGAAGACGGCCACCTGGTGCTGGAGGGCGTCGAGGACACCGGGGGCGAGGTCGGTCGTCATGTCCTGAGGGGTGGGCATGGCCTGGGGCTCACTTCGTACGGCGGGCAGGGAACGGACTGGGAACTGCTCAGAATGGGGGACAGAGTACGCGCCCCGTCGCCCGCTCGTGCCGGGGCTTCGCAAACCGGTCGGTATGCATGTATCGGGAGTAAGCGGAACCCCGTATCCGCGCAGGTGAGCGGGGGCGCGCGGGATACTGGCCCCATGGCCGCACGTCCGGTTTCCCTCGCCGATGTGCGCCGCGCGCGGCGGACGCTGGCCGGCGTGAGCGTGACGACGGCGCTGGAGAGCAGCCGCCGTCTCTCCGCGCTGGTCGGTGCCCCGGTCCGCCTCAAGTGCGAGAACCTCCAGCGGACGGGGTCCTTCAAGCTGCGGGGCGCCTACGTGCGGATCGCCGGCCTCTCGGAGCGCGAGCGGGCGGCGGGCGTCGTCGCGGCCAGCTCCGGCAACCACGCGCAGGGAGTGGCCCTGGCGGCCGCGCTGCTCGGGGTGCGGGCCACGGTGTTCATGCCGCAGGACGCGCCCCTGCCGAAGGTGGCCGCCACCCGCGGGTACGGCGCGGACGTCCGGACGTACGGGCAGGTGGTGGACGAGGCGGTGTGCGGCGCGCAGGAGTACGCGCACGAGACCGGCGCCGCCTTCGTCCACCCGTTCGACCATCGGGACGTCGTCGCCGGTCAGGGCACGGTGGGGCTGGAGATCCTGGAGCAGTGCCCCGAGGCGGCCACCGTCGTGGCGGGGCTCGGCGGGGGCGGCCTGCTGGCCGGCATCGCGGTGGCGGTGAAGGCGCTGCGGCCCGACGTGCGCGTCGTGGGCGTGCAGGCGGCCGGGGCGGCCGCCTATCCGCCGTCGCTGGCCGCCGGGCACCCGGTCCCGCTCGACCGGCCGGTGACCATGGCCGACGGCATCAGGGTGGGACGGCCGGGGGCGGTGCCGTTCCGGATCATCCGGGACCTCGTCGACGACGTCCGCACCGTCTCCGAGGACGAGCTGGCCGCCGCTCTGCTGCTGTGCCTGGAGCGGGCGAAGCTGGTGGTGGAGCCGGCCGGGGCGGCTCCGGTGGCGGCGCTGATGGCGGAGCCCGGGGCGTTCACGGGCCCGGTCGTGGCCGTCCTGTCCGGCGGCAACGTCGATCCGCTGCTGCTGCAGCGCGTGCTGCGGCACGGCATGGCCGCGGCGGGCCGGTACCTCTCGCTGCGGCTGCTGCTGACGGACCGTCCGGGTGCGCTGGCGGCACTGCTCGACGTGCTCTCCTCGGCCGGCGCCAACGTCATCGACATCAGCCACGTGCGCACCGATCCGCGGCTCGGCCTGACGGAGGCGGAGGTCGAGCTGCACCTGGAGACGGCCGGCCCCGAGCACTGCGCGGCGGTGGGCGCGGCGCTGCGCGCGGCGGGCTACGCGGTGATGTCCTGAAATCCATGGGTTTCCGGGGAATTCCGTGGGCGGTCGTACGGCCGTACCGGGCGCCGCCGCACGGATATCCGGGTTCCCTGCTTGAGGGCTGACTTCGCGGCGGGCGTGGCGGGTTTTTCCGGTGGCATTCATTCAGAGGGCGGAACGGCCCACGGGAACGTAAAATCGTCCATTACGTCACCTTTAGCGGGGAGAACCTCCATGCCAGGCGCGATATACGCCGAGGGCCTGGTCAAGACCTTCGGCGACGTCACGGCTCTGGACGGCGTTGATCTCGACGTCCCGGAAGGAACCGTTCTGGGCCTTCTCGGCCCCAACGGCGCGGGCAAGACCACCGCCGTGCGCGTGCTCACCACCCTCATCAAGCCCGACCGCGGCAAGGCCGTGGTCGCCGGTATCGACGTACTGAAGAAACCCAACGAGGTCCGCCACTCCATCGGCCTGTCCGGACAATTCGCCGCGGTCGACGAATATCTGACGGGCCGTGAGAATCTGCGGATGGTCGGCCAGCTCTACCAGATGAGCGCGCGCGACGCCAAGGCCCGGGCGGGGGAGCTGCTGGAGCGCTTCAACCTCGCCGACGCCGCCGACCGGCCGGCGAAGACGTACTCCGGCGGCATGCGCCGCCGCCTCGACCTCGCCGCCGCCCTGGTCGTCAGCCCGCCCGTGATGTTCATGGACGAGCCCACCACGGGCCTCGACCCGCGCAACCGGCAGCAGCTGTGGGAGGTCATCCAGGAACTCGTCGCCGGCGGCACGACGCTGCTGCTCACCACCCAGTACCTGGAGGAGGCCGACCACCTCGCGCACGACATCTGCGTGATCGACCACGGCAGGGTCATCGCCCGCGGCACCTCCGACCAGCTCAAGGCGCGCACGGGCGGCGAGCGCGTCGAGCTCGTCGTGCACGAGCGCGAGCACATCGCCCCCGCGCTCGACGTCATGCGCGCCTTCGGCAAGGGCGAGGCCACCGTCGAACAGCACACCCGCAAGGTCATCGTCCCGGTCTCCGGCGGCGCCAAGCTGCTCGCCGAGGTCATCCGGGAACTCGACACGCGCGGCATCGAGATCGACGACATCGGGCTGCGCCGCCCGACCCTCGACGACGTCTTCATCTCGCTCACCGGACACGTCGCCGAGGCCGCCGAGGGCAACGGCGAACAGGAAGGGGTCACGTCATGAGCGCGGCAGCCGACACCCTCTCCCGGCGGCCGGTCCCCGTGGCGCGCGGCGGAGCCGTACAGTCCGTCCGCGACTCCCTGGTCGTCGCCCGGCGCAACCTGATCCGCATGGCCCGCATACCCGAAGTCGTGATCTTCGGGCTGGTGCAGCCGATCATGTTCGTGGTGCTGTTCAGCTATGTCTTCGGCGGCTCGATCGCCGTCGGCGGCAGCACGGACCCGGACACCTACCGGCAGTTCCTGATGGCCGGCATCTTCGCCCAGACCGTCACCTTCGCCACCGCCGGCGCCGGCGCGGGCATCGCCGACGACATGCACAAGGGCCTCATCGACCGCTTCCGCTCCCTGCCCATGGCGCGCGGGGCCGTGCTCACGGGCCGCACGCTCGCGGACCTCGTGCAGACCGCGCTCACGCTCGTCGTGCTCGCGATCGTCGCGGTGATCGTCGGCTGGCGCATCCACAACAGCGTCGCCGAGGCCCTGGCGGGCTTCGCCCTGCTGCTCCTGCTCGGCTACGCCTTCTCCTGGATCGGCGCACTGATCGGCCTGACCGTGCGCACCCCGGAGGCGGCGACGTCGGGCGGGCTGATCTGGCTCTTCCCGCTCACCTTCATCTCCAACGCCTTCGTGCCCGCGGACAACATGCCCACGGTGCTGCGCACGATCGCGGAGTGGAACCCCTTCAGCGCAACGGTGCAGGCGGCGCGCGAGCTGTTCGGCAACCTGCCGCCCGGCTATCCGGTGCCGTCGGCCTGGCCGATGCAGCACCCGGTGTGGGCGTCGCTGATCTGGTCCGTAGTGATCATCGCGATCTTCCGGGGGCTGGCGGTGCGGAAGTACCGCTCGGCCACGGCATGACCCGGTCCTCGTGACGCGTCGGTCACGGCATGACGCGGGAGAGCCCCGGACCCATCGGGTCCGGGGCTCTCCGGCGAAGCGTCCGGCGCGGGGCTCAGCCCTGGTAGGGCTTGGCCTCCAGGATGCGGACCATGGCCTTCTTGCCGTTGGGCAGCTCGTACTCGGCGTCCTCGCCGATCTTCTTGCCGTTGACGCCGCTGCCCAGCGGGGACTGGGGCGAGTACGTCTCGATGTCCGAGCTGGCGTACTCGCGCGAGGCGAGCAGGAAGTCCAGCGTGTCGTCCGGGTCGCCGTCGAAGGCGATGGTGACGACCATGCCGGGGGCCACCACGCCGTCGGCCGCCGGGGCCTCGCCGACCTTGGCGGACTCCAGCAGCTGCGTGAGCTGACGGACGCGGAGCTCCTGCTTGCCCTGCTCCTCCTTGGCCGCGTGGTAACCGCCGTTCTCTCGCAGGTCACCTTCCTCGCGGGCCGCCGCGATCTTTGCGGCGATCTCGGTGCGAGCGGGACCAGACAGGTACTCCAGCTCGGTCTTGAGCTGGTTGTACGCCTCCTGAGTCAGCCAGGTGACGTTGTCGCTGGTCTGGGTCACAGGTGCTCCTCGTCGGTACTGGGGAATGCTTGGGGGTACATCGCGATAACAAATGAACGCCCTACTCAGAAGGGTGCACCTTCAAAGCGGGGCGAAACCACGAGCCTAACAATTACGTCCGTTAAGGGGGAAGAAGTAAAGGGGAGGAACCGCGCAAGAATCACGTCATTGCAGGTCAGCGCAGTGTGGTTCGAGACGTAGGGTGGCGTGCGGCGGACGCGGCCCCTCCGTCGGCGGCCGGGCCCGGTCCCCGTCCGTCAGCGGCCGGACGCGGTGCGGCAGCCTTCGAGCTCCGTGGCCGTGGCGCGTCCGATGGTGCGGAAGGTCACCCGCTCGG
Source organism: Streptomyces sichuanensis (assembly GCF_020328095.1). Taxonomy (NCBI): domain Bacteria; kingdom Bacillati; phylum Actinomycetota; class Actinomycetes; order Kitasatosporales; family Streptomycetaceae; genus Streptomyces; species Streptomyces sichuanensis. The sequence continues at coordinate 53,212 of NZ_JAIXMK010000034.1, read as the reverse complement.
TGAAGTGACCCTCGCGACGGTCGAGGGTGATGTCCTTGCGGGCCACCTCGCCGCCGTCCTCGCCGAGCGAGCGCACGGTGCACACGCCGGTGGCGTCCTTGTCCTTACGGATCTCCAGCACCACCTGCACGGTGTCGTCCGAGACCGTTTGGGACCGTACGAGCTGGCCGCTCACGTCCGATTTCGTGACGTAGTGCACACCCGCCCAGCCGACGAACCCGAGCAGCGCGGCGCCCAGCACCGCGCCGACGATCTTGAGCTTGCGGTCGGCGCGTTCGTCCGCCGAGCGGCCGTAACGGCCCTCGGGCACGGCGGCATCGCGCTCCGCAGCCATGATCGTTCCTCCCGGTTCTCGTTCGGCGGACGCGGAATGAAACGGCGCCCGTTTCGGTCACTATAGGAGGCGTCTCCCGCGACAAGTGACTGAGGATCGAGCCTTGACTGAGCAGCTGCGACTGATGGCCGTTCACGCCCACCCCGACGACGAGTCGAGCAAGGGCGCGGCCACGATGGCCAAGTACGTGTCCGAGGGGGTGGACGTGCTGGTCGCCACCTGCACGGGTGGTGAGCGTGGCTCCATCCTCAACCCCAAGCTCCAGGGCGACCCCTACATCGAGGAGCACATCCACGAGGTCCGCGCCAAGGAGATGGCCGAGGCCCGCGACATCCTCGGCGTCCAGCAGGAGTGGCTCGGCTTCGTCGACTCGGGCCTGCCCGAGGGCGACCCGCTGCCGCCGCTGCCCGAGGGCTGCTTCGCCCTGCAGGACGTCGACGAGGCCGCCGGTGCGCTGGTGAAGCTGATCCGCGAGTTCCGCCCGCACGTGATCACCACGTACGACGAGAACGGCGGCTACCCGCACCCCGACCACATCATGACCCACAAGATCTCGATGGTGGCCTTCGAGGCCGCGGGCGACCACGAGCGCTACCCCGAGGCCGGTGAGCCCTGGCAGCCGCTGAAGCTCTACTACAACCAGGGCTTCAACCGCCCGCGCACCCAGGCCCTGCACGAGGCCCTGCTGGAGCGCGGCATGGAGTCCCCGTACGGCGAGTGGCTGGAGCGGTGGCACACGATGGGCCGCGAGCGGACCCTGACCACGTACGTGCCCTGCGGTGACTTCTTCGAGATCCGCGACAAGGCGCTGATCGCCCACGCCACCCAGATCGACCCCGACGGCGGCTGGTTCCGGGTGCCGCTGGACCTCCAGCGCGAGGTCTGGCCGACCGAGGAGTACGAGCTGGCGAAGTCCCTCGTCGACACTTCCCTCCCCGAGGACGACCTCTTCGCGGGCATCCGCAACAATTGACCCCATGATGAGCGCGACCACCTCCCTCGCCGCCACCCACGTGGTGACGCTCGCCAAGGACCTCGACCAGAACAAGGTCACTCCTGGCGTGCTCGGTTTCATCGTCTTCGCCGTCATCGGAGGAGCCGTCTGGCTGCTGATGAAGAGCATGAACAAGCACATGAAGCGGGTGAACTTCGAGGAGGCCCCCGAGCCGGGCGCCTCCGGCGAGGGCCCGGTCGGCAAGATCGGCAACAGCACGGTCTAGGCCGCGGCACGGTCTAGGCCACGGCGCCGTCCAGGCAACAGCACCGTCCGCGCGGTGGGCGCCGCCCGGGGACCCCCGGGCGGGTCAGGGGCCCGTCTTCCCCTTCCCTTGGGGAAGGATGGGCCCCATGCCGAACCGTCTGGCGCACGAGACGTCCCCCTACCTCCTCCAGCACGCGGACAATCCCGTCGACTGGTGGCCCTGGGCCCCAGGGGCCTTCGCCGAGGCCCGCCGGCGTGACGTGCCCGTGCTCCTGAGCGTGGGGTATTCGAGCTGTCACTGGTGCCACGTCATGGCCCACGAGTCGTTCGAGGACGAGCCGACCGCCGCCTACCTCAACGAGCACTTCGTCTCCGTCAAGGTCGACCGCGAGGAGCGGCCCGACGTCGACGCGGTGTACATGGAGGCCGTCCAGGCCGCCACGGGCCAGGGCGGCTGGCCGATGACGGTCTTCCTCACGCCCGACGCCGAGCCCTTCTACTTCGGCACGTACTTCCCGCCCGAGCCCCGGCACGGCATGCCCGGCTTCCGGCAGGTCCTGGAGGGCGTCCGGGCCGCGTGGCGCGACCGGCGGGACGAGGTGGGCCAGGTCGCCCGCCGGATCGTGCGGGACCTCTCGGAGCGGACCCTGGCCGTGGACACCACGCGCCCGCCCGCGGCCGAGGAGCTGCACTCCGCGCTGCTGGGCCTGACCCGCGACTTCGACGGCGTGCGCGGCGGCTTCGGCGGCGCGCCCAAGTTCCCGCCCTCCATGACGCTGGAGTTCCTGCTGCGCCACCACGTGCGCACGGGCTCGGAGGCGGCCCTGGAGATGGCGGCGGCCACCTGCGAGGCCATGGCCCGCGGCGGGATCTACGACCAGCTCGGCGGCGGGTTCGCCCGCTACTCGGTGGACGCCGGGTGGGTGGTGCCGCACTTCGAGAAGATGCTCTACGACAACGCCCTGCTGTGCCGGGTCTACGCCCACCTGTGGCGGGCCACCGGCTCGGAGCTCGCCCGCCGGGTGGCTCTGGAGACGGCGGACTTCATGGTCCGCGAGCTGCGCACCGCGCAGGGCGGCTTCGCCTCGGCGCTGGACGCGGACAGTGACGACGGCACAGGGCGGCATGTCGAGGGCGCGTACTACGTGTGGACGCCGCAGCAGCTGCGGGAGGTCCTGGGCGAGGCGGACGCGACGGTCGCGGCGGTGCACTTCGGGGTGACCGAGGAGGGCACGTTCGAGGAGGGCGCCTCCGTCCTGCAGCTGCCCGACACCGACCGGCTCTGGGACGCCGGGAAGATCGAGTCGGTGCGCGCCCGGCTGCTGGCGGCGCGCGAGCAGCGGGCGCGCCCCGGCCGTGACGACAAGGTCGTCGCCGCCTGGAACGGGCTGGCCATCGCGGCGCTCGCCGAGACCGGCGCCTACTTCGACCGCCCCGACCTCGTCCAGGCCGCCACGGACGCCGCCGACCTGCTCGTACGGACCCACATGGACTGGCACGCGCGGCTCTACCGCACCTCGCTCGACGGCGTCGCCGGCGACCACGCGGGCGTCCTGGAGGACTACGCGGACGTCGCCGAGGGCTTCCTCGCGCTGTCCGCGGTCAGCGGCGAGGGCGTGTGGGTGGACTTCGCGGGCCTGCTCCTGGACACCGTGCTGGTCCACTTCACGGACGTCGACGGAGCGCTCTTCGACACCGCCGACGACGCCGAGATCCTCATCCGCCGTCCCCAGGACCCCACCGACACCGCCACGCCCTCGGGCTGGACCGCGGCGGCCGGCGCCCTGCTGACGTACGCCGCCTACACGGGCAGTGCCGCGCACCGGGAGGCGGCCGGGAAGGCGCTGGGCGTCGTGCGGACGCTCGGGCCGAAGGCGCCCCGCTTCATCAGCTGGGGGCTGGCGGTGGCGGAGGCCCTGCTCGACGGGCCGCGCGAGGTCGCGGTCGTCGGCCCGGCCGACCACCCGGTCACCGGTCAGCTGCACCAGACCGCCTTGCTGTCCACGGCTCCCGGGCTGGTCGTCGCGGTCGGCGAACCGGACTCCGAGGAGGTGCCGCTGCTGCGCGGCCGCGGTCTGGTCGACGGCCGGCCGGCCGCCTACGTGTGCCGGAACTTCACCTGCACGGCGCCGGTCGACGACCCGCGGACCCTGGCCGCCCGGCTCGCGGACTGAGGCGGGGGCGGGCGGCGGGGCGCTCCGTGCCCTCCCTGCGGGTGCTCAGAGGCTGAGGCCGCGGGTCAGGACGCTCAGGGTGCGGTCGAGGAGGGCCGGCAGTTCCTCTCCCTGGCCCTGGTCGACCCAGACCATCAGCGCCTCCAGCATGGCCGCGAGGACGGCGGCGACCGCCACCCGCAGTTCCAGGTCGTCCGGCGAGCGGCCGGTGCGCTCGGCGAGGACGGTGCACAGCGAGCGGGTGGACTGGGCCATGCCTTCCGCCGAGCGGCCGCGCAGCGCGGGCACGTCGTGGACGAGGCGGGCGCGCTGGCGGAGTTCGGCGTCGTCGGTGCGCAGGATCTGGTGCATGGCGTCCCGGAGGCCGTGCCGGATGGCCTCCGGCACCGGCTCGTCGGCGGGGCGGGCGCGGATCGCCGCCTCCATCGCGGGGTCGTACTCGTCGGTGAGCACGATGTCCTCTTTGGTGGGGAAGTAGCGGAAGACGGTGCTGGGCGAGACGTCCGCGGCCTCGGCGATCCGGTCGACGGACGTGGCGTCGTAGCCGTGCTCCGCGAAGAGGCGGTAGGCGGCGCTGCGGATCGCCCGACGGGTCTGGATCTTCTTCCGCTCGCGCAGGCCGAGGCGGGGCCCGGGCTGCGCGGCGGGGGAGGTCTGTGCGGGGGCCATGCACAGCATTCTCGGTCATCGGCCCGCGCCTATGGCCGCCCGGGGATCTTGATGGGCCACTGATTGTCAGTGGGGTGTGTGACGCTGTGTGCGGGGCAGGGACCGGTCAGTGAACGATCGGAGGTAGTCATGATTGCCGCACTCAACGTCCTCGCCGTCCTGGTGGCGGGGCTGTGCGTCGGTGGGTACGTCCTGGCGGGGGAGCTCGCCGTGCTCACGGTGGTGCTGGCGGGCGTGGGCTCGCTGGCGTGGCGGGTGGCCGCGGCCTCGCGGCCGCGGCCGGGGAGAGCGCGGCGTGCGCCGGGCGCTCTCCTCTTCCCGGGCGTACGTCGCTTCTCAGGCGTGCGAATAGGCCACGAGCGAGATGCCCACGTAGTGGGTGATGAACGCGGCCAGCGTGAGGGAGTGGAACACCTCGTGGAAACCGAACCACCGAGGTGAGGGGTTGGGGCGCTTGATCCCGTAGATCACGCCGCCCGCGGAGTAGAGGAGGCCGCCGACGATCACCAGGACGAGGACGGCGATGCCGCCCTTCTGCAGGAAGTCCGGGAGGAAGAAGACGGCGGCCCAGCCCATGGCGATGTAACAGGGGGTGTAGAGCCAGCGCGGTGCGCCGACCCAGAAGACGCGGAAGACGATCCCGGCGAGGGCCGCCGCCCAGACCGCCCACAGCAGCACCTGCCCCCTGCTGCCGGGCACGAGCAGCATGGTCAGCGGGGTGTAGGTGCCCGCGATGATCAGGAAGATGTTCGCGTGGTCGAGTCGGCGCAGTACGGCGTTGGCGCGCGGGCTCCAATTGCCGCGGTGGTACAGCGCACTGACGCCGAAGAGCAGGCAGGCGCTGAGCACGTAGATCGCGCAGGCGACTCTGCCGCGGGTGCTGTCGGCCAGGGCCGTGAGGAAGATTCCGGAGATGAGCACCGCCGGGAACATGCCGGCGTGCAGCCAGCCGCGCAGCCGCGGCTTGATGAACCCCGGGTCCTCGGTGACGGGGGCGTCGGGGAGTGCGGCGGTCGCGGCCGGGGAGGCGGAGGGCGCGATTCGCGCTGCGTCGGGCGCGGAAGTCATGGCGGCCATGCTACCTACGCCACCGTAGGTTACGGGCCGGTATCGCGTGGCGATGGTCACGGGGGTGCCCCCTGGACAGATCGGATGATGAGTCGGATGATCAAATGAGTGCGGGCGGCACCGGATGAGCGGTCACGAAGCGTCTGGGTCGCAGCCCCCAAGGGGCATACATGTGCAGAGGCGGACCAAGCCGGGCATACCTATGGGCATTCCCCCGGGCATCCCCGGAGGACTGGTCCGTTCCACCCTCAACAGCTGACGCCGGGACCGAGGGTCCCGGCGGGACGGAGCGATCGTGGCGCGCAGCAGTGCGGCTCCCACCACCCCCACCAACCACCAGGAGCTGATCTCCTGGGTCGACGAGATTGCCGCCCTCACCCAGCCGGACCAGGTGGTCTGGTGCGACGGCTCCGAGGCCGAGTACGAGCGCCTGTGCGAGGAGCTCGTCGCCAAGGGGACCTTCCGCAAGCTCGACCCGGTCAAGCGCCCCAACTCCTACTACGCCGCCTCCGACCCCACCGACGTGGCACGCGTCGAGGACCGCACGTTCATCTGCTCCGCCAAGGAGGAGGACGCCGGCCCGACCAACCACTGGAAGGACCCCGCGGAGATGCGCGAGGTCTTCGCCGGCAAGGACGGCGACGGTGGCATCTTCCGTGGCTCCATGCGCGGCCGCACCATGTACGTCGTGCCCTTCTGCATGGGCCCGCTCGGTTCCTCGCTGTCCGCGATCGGCGTCGAGATCACCGACTCCGCCTACGTCGCCGTCTCCATGCGCACCATGACCCGCATGGGGCAGCCCGTCCTCGACGAGCTCGGCACCGACGGCTTCTTCGTCAAGGCCGTCCACACCCTCGGCGCCCCGCTCGCCGAGGGCGAGGCCGACGTCCCGTGGCCGTGCAACTCCACCAAGTACATCTCGCACTTCCCCGAGGACCGCGAGATCTGGTCCTACGGCTCCGGCTACGGCGGCAACGCCCTGCTGGGCAAGAAGTGCTACGCCCTGCGCATCGCCTCCGTGATGGCCCGCGACGAGGGCTGGCTCGCCGAGCACATGCTCATCCTCAAGCTCACCCCGCCGCAGGGCGAGGCGAAGTACGTGGCCGCCGCCTTCCCCTCCGCCTGCGGCAAGACCAACCTCGCCATGCTGGAGCCCACGATCTCCGGCTGGACCGTGGAGACCATCGGCGACGACATCGCCTGGATGCGCTTCGGCGAGGACGGCCGCCTCTACGCGATCAACCCCGAGGCCGGCTTCTTCGGCGTCGCCCCCGGCACCGGCGAGCACACCAACGCCAACGCCATGAAGACCCTGTGGGGCAACGCGGTCTTCACCAACGTCGCGCTGACGGACGACAACGACGTGTGGTGGGAGGGGATGACGGAGCAGTCCCCCGAGCACCTCACGGACTGGAAGGGCAACGACTGGACCCCCGCGTCCGGCACCCCGGCCGCCCACCCCAACGCCCGCTTCACCGTGCCCGCCTCGCAGTGCCCGATCGTCGCCCCCGAGTGGGAGGACCCCAAGGGCGTGCCGATCTCGGCCATCCTCTTCGGCGGCCGCCGCGCCTCGGCCGTTCCGCTGGTCACCGAGTCCTTCACCTGGCAGCACGGCGTCTTCCTCGGCGCGAACGTCGCCTCCGAGAAGACCGCCGCCGCCGAGGGCAAGGTCGGCGAGCTGCGCCGCGACCCGTTCGCCATGCTGCCGTTCTGCGGCTACAACATGGGCGACTACATGGCGCACTGGATCAAGGTGGGCGCCGACAAGGACCAGGCGAAGCTCCCGAAGATCTACTACGTGAACTGGTTCCGCAAGAACGACGCGGGCAAGTTCGTGTGGCCCGGCTTCGGCGAGAACAGCCGCGTCCTGAAGTGGATCGTGGAGCGCCTGGAGGGCAAGGCCGAGGGCGTCGAGACGCCGATCGGCATCCTGCCGACCCGCGCCGCCCTCGACACCGAGGGGCTCGACCTGCCCGAGGAGGACCTGGACTTCCTTCTCAAGGTCGACACCGAGGTGTGGCGCGAGGAGGCGGCGCTGGTGCCCGAGCACCTCAACACCTTCGGTGACCACACGCCGAAGGAGCTGTGGGACGAGTACCGCGCGCTGGTCCAGCGTCTGGGCTGACGTCCCGGAGCGTCCCGCTGCCGCACGCCGGCGCCCCCGCCCGCCCGGGCCGGGGCGCCGGCGCGCGTCCGCCGGGGGTCAGAAGATCCGTACGATTTCCACCCGCGCGCTGCCGCCCCTCGATCTGCCCCGGCGGGTGGAAGCCGTGCCACTCGTACGGGACGGGGGCGTGGAGCGTGCAGTCCGAGCGCTCCGCCGCGGGGGTCCGCCCCGTCAGGCCGTACCGGCGATGCCGAGCGCTGCCGCGTGGGCGTGCAGGCGTTCCTCGGCCAGGGCCGCGCCGGCCGTGTCGCCCCGCTGCGTCGCCACGACCAGGGCCTGGCCCGCCAGGGTGTGGGCGCGCTGGTGCAGGGCCGCGACGTGGCCGGGGCCGGCGGTCCGTGCGGTCGGGACCGCCCGCAGCGGCGTGCCGCCGTGCAGCCGCTCCACCCACCCGGCGAGCCGCGCCGCCGCCTCGTCCAGCGCGGCCGACGGCGTCAGTGCGCGCAGCTCGTCGGTGACGGTCAGCAACGCCGTGAAGTGCCCGGCGAGCCGGATCTCCAGCTCCTCCTGGCGCGAGCGGTGAGGGCCGTGTGCGTGGACCGACTTCGTGCGGATCGGTTCGTACATGGATGGCCTCCTGAGTTACCTCTGAAGGCCATCCTAACTTAGACAACGTCTAAAGTTATTGGCCGTAGCCGTCCAGGAAGTTCCCGATCCGGGTCACGGCCTCCGCGAGGTCCTTGGCATTCGGCAGTGTGACCAGACGGAAGTGGTCCGGCTCCGGCCAGTTGAAGCCCGTGCCGTGCACGACCATGATTTTTTCGGCTCGGAGCAGGTCCAGCACCATCTGCCGGTCGTCCTTGATCTTGTAGACCTTCGGGTCCAGCCGCGGGAACGCGTACAGCGCGCCCTTGGGCTTCACGCACGTCACGCCCGGGATCTGCGTCAGCAGCTCGTGCGCCACGTCGCGCTGCTCCAGCAGCCGGCCGCCGGGCAGCACCAGGTCGTTGATCGTCTGCCGGCCGCCGAGGGCCGTGGCCACCGCGTACTGGGCGGGCATGTTGGCGCACAGCCGCATGTTGGCCAGGATCGTCAGGCCCTCGATGTAGCTGTCGGCGTGCGCCTTCGGGCCGCAGACCGCCATCCAGCCGCTGCGGTAGCCGGCGACGCGGTACGCCTTGGACAGGCCGTTGAAGGTCAGCGTCAGCAGGTCGGGGGCGATGGCGGCGGTCGGGGTGTGCGTCACGCCGTCGTAGAGGATCTTGTCGTAGATCTCGTCGGAGCAGACGATCAGGTTGTGGCGGCGGGCGATCTCCGTGAGGCCGCGCAACATCTCGTCGTCGTAGACCGCACCCGTGGGGTTGTTCGGGTTGATGATGACGATGGCCTTGGTGCGGTCGGTGACCTTGCGCTCGATGTCGGCCAGGTCCGGCATCCAGTCCGACTGCTCGTCGCAGCGGTAGTGCACGGCCGTGCCGCCCGCGAGCGAGACGGACGCCGTCCACAGCGGGTAGTCCGGCGCCGGGACGAGGACCTCGTCGCCGTCGTCGAGCAGCGCCTGCATCGACATCTGGATCAGCTCGGAGACGCCGTTGCCGAGGTAGACGTCCTCGACGGAGAGCTCGATGCCCCGGGTCTCGTAGTGCTGCACCACCGCGCGCCGGGCCGACAGCAGCCCCTTGGCGTCGCCGTAGCCGTGCGCGTCGCCGACGTTGCGCAGCATGTCCTCAAGGATCTCCGGCGGGCACTCGAACCCGAAGATCGCGGGGTTGCCGGTGTTCAGCTTGAGGATGCGGTGACCTGCTGCCTCAAGTCGCATGGCCTCCTCAAGCACCGGGCCACGGATTTCGTAGCAGACGTTGGCGAGTTTCGTTGACTGGATCACCTGCATGACGGCCACCATACGGGGACGCCCACGGGCGTGCGCGCCCTTTCCCGCGCCGCCGGACGCCCCCGCGACGCGCCGCTCAGCCCGCCGGAGTGCGCCGGATCGTGCGTCCCGCCAGCACGTCCGTCCGGCGACCGTCTTCCATCACAAAGCGCCCGGCAATCAGGACATAAGGAATGCCGGTCGGAAGCCGCCGCGGGGCTTCGAAAGTGGCACCCGCGGCGACGGTCGCGGGATCGAAGAGCACCAGGTCGGCGACGTGTCCCTCGCGCACGAGACCCCGGTCCGGCAGCCGGAGCCGGGCCGCGGGCCGTGACGTGAGATGCGCCACGCACTCCTCCAGCGGCAGTACCCCCAGCTCGCGCACATACCGGCCGAGGTAGTGCGGGAACGTGCCGAAAGCACGGGGATGCGGCTTCGCCCCGTGCAGGATGCCGTCGCTGCCGCCCGTGTGCACGCGGTGCCGCATGATCGCCCGGACGTTCTCCTCGTTCCCCACGTGGTGCAGGATCGTCGGCCCCAGCCGGTCCTCGACCAGCAGCCGCCGGACGGTCGCCCACGGCTCCTCGCCGCGCTCGCGGGCGCACCGGGCGACGGTCCGGCCCACGTACGGAGCGAGGGCGGGGTCGGCCACCCCGGAGATCTCGATCGTGTCCCAGTCGACGGGCACGCCGTGACAGCCGTCCGCGCCCGTCACCTCCAGGGCGTGCCGTATCCGCCCGGCGGTGGCGTCGTCGCGCAGCCGCGCCAGCACCGCCTCCGGTCCGCCCTCGCCCGCCCAGCCGGGCAGCAGTGCGACGAGCGTGGTGCAGCCGGGGGTGTAGGGGTAGGTGTCGAGCGTGATGTCCACGCCGTCGGCGAGCGCGGCGTCCAGGAGCGCCAGCAGCTCCGGGGCCCGCCCCTCGTTCACGCCGAAGTTCATGACGGCGTGGGCCAGATGCAGCGCACAGCCCGCCGCGCGGCAGAGCGCGATCACCTCCTCGTACGCGCGGAGGGCGCCTGCCCCGTACGAGCGGTGGTGCGGGCAGTAGTAGCCGCCGTACCGGGCCACCACCCGGCACAGCTCCGTCAGCTCGGCGTCGTCGGCGTACGCCCCGGGCGTGTACGTCAGCCCGGACGACATCCCCACCGCCCCCTCCGCCAGCCCGTCGGCGACCAGGCGCCGCATGCGGTCGAGCTCGGCGGCGGTCGCCGGGCGGTCCTCCCAGCCGACGGCGAGCATCCGCACGGTGCCCTGAGGAACGAGGTAGGCGGCGTTGACGGCGATGCCCTGCCGGTCGAGCCGGTCCAGGTACCCGCCGACCGTGCGCCAGTCGACGCCGACGTCGCCGGCGTCGCCGTTCCAGCCGCCGATCGCCGTGTTCAGCTCGGCCAGCGTGCGCGCGTCGACGGGCGCGTACGACAGGCCGTCCTGGCCGAGGACCTCCAGGGTCACGCCCTGCGCGACCTTCGCCTCGTGCGCGGGGTCGCGCAGGAGGGCGAGGTCGCTGTGGGCGTGCATGTCGATGAAGCCGGGGGAGAGGGCGAGGCCGTCCGCGTCGAGGACGCGTCTGCCGCCGAGGCGGTGCGGTCCGGGGGCGCGCCGGATCCCGGCGATCCGGCCGTCGGCGAGGGCGACGTCGGCGCGGTAGGCCGGGGCGCCGGTGCCGTCGATGACTGCTGCTCCACGGATGACGAGGTCCATGCGGTCACCTCCCCCACCCCACCCCTTCCCGAAACCGGGGATCCGCCCCGGACCCCGACAGGGAAGGGCCGGGGAAAGGGTGCGTTCGCGTTCGTCTGCGGGCCGGTGGGGGCCGGTCGCGCAGTTCCCCGCGCCCCTTGCGGGGCGCGGGCTCAGAAGAACGTGCGGACGTACTCCGTCACCGTGCCGTCCGCCGCTGCCACCGGGATCAGCGGCCACTTCTCGAAGACCGTGCACGGATGGGACAGGCCGAGGCCCACCCAGTCGCCCACCTCCAGGGTCTGCGCCTCCTCCGCCACCGCGACGAACGCGTGCTGGTCGGCCAGGCGCGTCACCGTCAGGCCGGTGGCCGGACGGAGGGAGCCGTCGCGCGCGGAGCGGACGACCTGGGGTTCGGGGAGGCCGAGGTCGTAGGAGACGTCGCGCTTGCCGGCGTTGAGGTAGGCCATGCCCGGCTCGGGGCGGGAGACGACCTGGGTCCACAGCCGCAGGGCGGGCTGCAGCGCGCCCTCGTCGGTGAGCCGGTTGAAGGGGGTCTTGTTCCGGTACTGCCCGTCGTCGTGGGTGACGTACGCGCCGCTGCGCAGCAGCTTGAGCACCGGCGCGGACAGCGCCGGAAGCTGCGCGAAGACCTCCGCGACGGCGTCGAACCAGGCGCTGCCGCCCGCACTGACGACGATCTCCTCGACGCCCTCGAAGCGGCCCGCCTTGTCGAAGGCGACCGCCAGCCCGGTGAGCCGGTGCAGCCACGCCCGGACGAGCTCGCCGTCGGCGTCCGGGATCTCCGCCTCGTAGCCGGCGAGGCCGACCAGGCGGAGGGTGCCGGTGGCGGCGACGGCGTCGGCGACGCGCTCGCACTCCGCCTCGTCGCGCACGCCCGTCCGGGCGCCGTCCGCGCCGAGCTCGACGACGACGTCGAGCGGACGGCCGGCTCCGGCCTCGCGCAGGGCGGCGTCCATCAGCTCGACGCCGCGCACCGAGTCGACGTAGGTGACGAGCCGGAAGTCGGCGTCGGCGGCCAGCTCGGCGGCGATCCAGCGCAGGGCGGCCGGGTCGACGACCTCGTTGGCGAGGAAGATCCGCCGGACGCCGAAGGCGCGGTAGACGCGGGTCTGCGCGGGCGTGGCGGCGGTGATGCCCCAGGCGCCGTGCTGCAGCTGGCGCTCGAAGAGGCGGGGAGCCATGGTCGTCTTGCCGTGCGGGGCGAAGGCCAGGTCGTGCCCGGCGCTGTAGCGCTCCATGAGGGCGAGGTTGTGGTCGAGCGCCTCGGCGCCCAGGGTGAGCACCGGAGTGGTGAAGCCGCCGGTGAACAGGGAGCGGCGCTCGGCCGCCAGCTCCCCGACGGTCCGCCCGTCCGCTTCCGGGGGCAGCCCCTTGAAGCGGTGGTCCAGCCTCTCCTGGGCGAGGCGGGCGACGGCGTCGGTGGCGATGGCGGCTGCCATGGGGCCTCCCGGGTTCGTGGGCGGTACGTAAAGGGTGCCGTGTCCCCATTTCGGGCGCATGGCACTGCCCGCTGTCTAACATCCCGCAAAGTGCCCGGTCAACGGCCTGACGGGGGCGGGCGGGCCGCCGGTGGGGCCCGCCCGCCGCGCTGCCGTCACGGGGTCGTCACCGGCAGTACTGCGCCTCCTTGCCGATCGACCGGTACATGCAGTCGGCGTTCTCCAGGAGTTGGAGCACCGCGTCGCGGTTGCGCGCCGTCTCGCGGTCGATCACTTCGTCGGGCGGGTAGAAGCCGCCGCCGGCTCCGCTGGAGTCGGGGTACATCTCGAAGGTGTAGGCGAAGATCTTCTGGTTGCCCCACAGCCAGTCGTCGATCGAGCCGTCGGTGATGTACAGATCGCTCGACTGTTCGGGCGTGTAGCCGTTGCTCGCGGCCATGGACTTGCCGACGGCCGCGAACGCGTCGTGGTCGTCCTTCGTCATGCCGGGTGCGGTGTCGTCGTACGTCCAGCCGAACGGCCACAGCACCAGTTCGCTGTAGGTGTGGAAGTCGATGGCGGCCTTGATCTGCTGCTTGCCGTTCACGACGCGGCTGCGGACGAAGTCGGCGACGACCTTGACCTCGGGGGCGGACTCGGGGGCGGTGCCGCGGTAGGTCTCGGAGCCGGTGCTGCCCGAGGAGCCGCCGCAGCAGCCCCACTTGTAGTCCCAGTTGCGGTTGAGGTCGGTGCCGCGGGCGGACGAGCCGTTGTTGGGCTGGCGGTTCTTGCGCCAGCTGCGGTATGAGCCGGTGGCGATGTCGTACTCGCCGCCGTCGGGGTTGAGGTCGGGCACGATCCACACGACGCGGCTGTCGAGCATCTTGGTGACGCGGGCGTCGCTGCCGTACTTCGAGCCGAACTCCTTGAGCAGGTAGAGGGCCATTTCCACGGTCAGGTGCTCGCGGGCGTGCTGGTGGTGGGTGAAGAGCACCTCGGGCCTGGCCGCTGCCGCCGCGGTCCCGTCGCCGGCCGGCTGGGTGCCCGTGCCGGTTCCCGTGACCTTGACGGCGATGATGTCGCGGCCCTCGTAGGACTTGCCGATGACCTGTTTGCTCATGAGCGAGGGGTACCGGGCGATGTCCGCGTTGATCTCGGCCATGGCCTCGGCGTAGTTGTGGTAGTTCGCGTCCGCGGGCGGGAAGTCGAACGGTTCCGCCCTCCGGCCGTCGCTGCGGTCCGGCGGGCCGGGCAGGACCCGTACGGAGTAGCCCAGGCGCCGGACGCGCTCGGCCTGGGCGGCGTCCGCCGTGATGACGACGGAGCCGCGGCGGACGGCGTCGACGGACGCGCCGGTCGCGGCGACGGCGGTGCGCTGGGCGGCGGTTCTCGGCCCCGTGACCTCGTAGGAGCGCGTCGGCTCCTCGGTACGGGAGGCCGCCGGCGCGGCCATGGCGAGCGTGAGCAGGACGGCGGTGGCGGCGGCCGCCACCTTGCCGTGCAGCCTGCGGGACCTGGGGGTTCGGGGGGTGGGGGGTCGCATGCGGCCGCCTCCTGGGAGTCCGTTCGTGCGACGAATGCGGTGGGTGAGCCTTCTCAGTGTTCGAGTGCTGACATGAGCAGGTCAAGCAGCCGGATGCGGGCGAATCAGGCCAACTTCCCCGTCACTTTAGACCGGCCGATTGCCCGGCTCCCTCACCAACACCAACAATGCACACGTCAAAACCGAGCACCTGTGATCGGAGAGGACCACCCCCCATGAGACGACCTCTCGTCAGCGCACTCGCCACACTGCTGCTCACCGGAGCCACCCTGGCCGGCGCCGGGACCGCCCAGGCCGGCGCGGCCTCCCAGCAGCAGGAGAAGGCGGGGGCCAAGCCCAAGGCCGTCGACTTCGCCGGCACGGTGGCGCTCAGCAACTGCTCCGGCTCCCTGATCCGCCTGCCCGGCTCCGCCGACAACGACCCGGCCCTCGTGCTGACCAACGGTCACTGTCTGGAATCCGGCATGCCCGGCGCCGGCGAGGTCATCACCGACCAGCCCTCCAGCCGCACCTTCGGCCTGCTCAACTCCACCGCGGGCAAGGTCGCCACGCTGCGCGCCGTCAAGGTCTCGTACGCCACCATGACCGACACCGACATCACCCTCTACGAGCTGAACACCACCTACGCGAAGATCAAGCAGCAGTACGGCATCAGCGCGCTCGCCCTGTCGGCCGACCACCCCGTCGCCGGCACCCCGATCAAGGTCGTCTCCGGCTACTGGAAGCGGATCTACTCCTGCAACATCGACGGCTTCGTCCCCCGGCTCCGTGAGGCCGACTGGACCTGGAAGGACTCGGCCCGTTACACCCCGTCGTGCAACACCATAGGCGGAACGTCCGGCTCGCCCGTTGTCGACGTGAACACCGGCAAGGTCGTCGCCGTCAACAACACGGGCAACGAGAGCGGCGAGCGCTGCACGATGAACAACCCGTGCGAGGTCGACGCCAACGGCAACGTGACCGTCCGCCGCGGCATCAACTACGCCCAGCAGACGTACGGCATCGCCAAGTGCTTCGCCGCCGGCAACAAGCTCGACCTCGGCCTGCCGGGCTGCGAGCTGCCCAAGCCGGGCGAGGAGGAGGAAGAGGGCGCGCTGCGCTGACCGCGCGCTGACCGTTCCCCGCGCCGGCTGGGCGGGCCGGGTGCGGCCCGTCCAGCCCGCCCAGCGGCGCCGCTACGGCAGTCCGTGCACGTGCGGGCCGACCGTGTTCGACCAGGCGTTGCCGTTCGCCGCGTCCCAGTTCGTCGACCAGGTCATCGCACCCCTGAGGCCCGGGTACGCCTTCGCGGGCCTGAACGTTCCGCAGCCGGTGCCCCTGGTGAGGCAGTCGAGCGCGGCGTTGACCACCGAGGGCGCCACATGGCCGCTGCCCGCGCCGCGCGGTGAGGCCGGCAGGCCCAGGCCGACCTGCGAGGGCGCGAGGCCGCCCTCCAGCTGGATGCAGGCCAGCGCGGTGAGGAAGTCCACCGAACCCTGCGCGTACACCTTTCCGTCGCAGCCGTTCATCGAACCGCTGTTGTAGAACTGCGTGTTGACGACCGTGAGGATGTCCTTGATGTTGAGGGCCGTCCGGAAGTAACCGGCCGACGTCGACTGCATGTCGATGGTCTGCGGCGCCATGGTGATGACCAGCTTGCTGCCCGCCTTCGCCGACAGCGCGCGCAGCGCCTGCGTCATGTAGGTGGGGTCGATCCCGTTCTCCAGGTCGATGTCGACGCCGTTGAAGCCGTACTTCTGCATCAACGCGTGGATGCTGTCGGCGAAGTTGGCGGCGGACGCGGCGTCGTTGACGCGCACCGTGCCCCGTTCGCCGCCGACGGACAGGACGACGGACGTGCCGGCCGCCTGCTTGGCGGCGATGTCGGCCTTGAACTGCGCCTCGCCGTACTTGAGCGCCGGGTCGAGGGCGAAGGTGACGGCCCCGGGCACGGCCGTGGCCTCCGCGAAGGCGACGGCGATGATGTCGTACTGGCGCGGCACGTCGGCGATCTTCTGGACCGTGGCGCCGTTGTCGAAGTTCTGCCAGTAGCCGGTGACGGCGTGCCGGGGGACGTCCGGGCCGCCGCCGCTGCCCGCGGCCGTGGTGGCGGTGACCGCCGCGGACCGCGGGGATGCGCCGGCCGCGTTGGTGGCCGTCACCTCGAAGCGGTACGAGGTGGCCGGGGCCAGGCCGGTGACGGTGGCCGAGGCGCCGGTGACGCTCCGGTCCGCGGTGCCGTCCCGGTAGACGGTGTAGCCGGTCGCCCCGGGGACCGGGTTCCACGACAGGGCGACCGACGACGCGGTGACGGCCCCGGCGGTGAGGCCGCCGGGCGCGGCCGGTACGGGCTCGCCCGGATCGCCCCCGCCGGGCCCGGTGAGGGCGACGTCGTCCGCCACGTAGGCGGGCTGCCCGTACCAGCCGTGCAGGCGGACCGTCACCGAGGTGGTGTTCGTTCCGGTTGTGAAAGCGGTGGTGAGGCGCTGCCAGTCGCCCGCGCCCGGCGTCCACGTCGAGACGTCCGTGGTGCCGGTGCCGCTCGCGCCGAGGTGGACGTACGCACCCTGGACCCAGGCGCTGAGCGTGTAGGAGGAGCCGGGCCGCACGGCGACGGTCTGCGAGCACGTGGCGTTGTCCGCCCCGGCGGGGGTGGCCTTGAGCGCGGCCGTTCCGGAACGAACGGGGGAGGCGACGGTGGTGCCGCTGTCGCCCGAACACGTCCAGCCGGCGAGTCCGGACTCGAAGCCGGGGTTCTTGAGGAGATTGACGTCGGCGGTCGTCGCGGCCGTCGCGACCGTTGCGCTGCCGGTGCCGCCGGCTGTGCAGGCGAGGGCGGCGAGTGTGCTGCCGAAGCGACGGAACCAATGGTTCCGGCTGAATCTGTGGGGGACACGTTCCACGACTGCCTCCGGTGGGAAGGGAGTTGGCGCGGTGATGGGGGGTGGTGACGGGGGTGTCGACACGGGAACGGTGGCCGCCGTATGCGCGTAAAGGTGGTCCATACCAATGCGTTCGTCAAGGGTCGGCGGGCCGTCCCACCGGGCCGTGGGGCAAACATCGAGGAACGGTTCTCAGCCGCTCCATTCGTGGATAAAGTGCGGAGGCACCAGCACCGGGCAGTATCGATCTGCGACCGCCGGAGCCCCCGCGGCCGGAGTGAACGGGGAAGCCGACGTGCCGATTGCGATAGCGGTCACCAGCGCCGACCTGGTGCTCCCTCCGCCCGGCGGCCCCGCCCCGGCCGCCGCCGTGCTGCAGCCCCCCGAGGCGCAGCCGCTGGAGACGGCGGTCACCCAGGCGGCCGTCCTGCTGGAGCAGTGCGGACACCTGGTCGTGCTCTACCCCGACACCCTCCCGGCCGCGTACGTCCGCCGTCTGCACACCGTGCGGTCCGTCCTGGAGAGCGACCGCGTAGCCCTCCTGCCCATGGGGCTGCCCCCGCTGGCCGTGGGCGTACTGGCCCGGCAGTTACGGCAATTGTCGGTGTCCGACCTCACCCCCGGCGTGCTCGCCTCCGCCGCGCGCCTGCTCGCGCACTACATCTACGCCGGGGCGCACCTGTCCTCCGTCTCCCGTCTCGACCACGTCGACGTCGGGCTCGGCGCGCACGTCGCGTCCCTGCTGCCCGGTGCCCACTTCGGGGTCCTCGTCAATCCGTCCCGCAGCATCGTCCGCACCGGCGCCGGCGACGTCCCCGAGGGCCCCGGCTTCGCCACCCGCATGACCGTCGCCCGCGGCAGGCCCCGCCGGAACGGCGACGACTGGGTCACCGACACCGTCGCCCCGCAGTGGCGGGTCGAGGGCGTCCAGGAGGTGCTTCCGCTGCCGGAGGAGTCCCGGCGCTGGTGGGGCACCCACCGGGCGGTCGAGTTCGCGGCCGCCATCCCCGATCCGTCCGTGCTCTACCAGCTCGTCGCGTCCGTACGGCGCGAGGAGTGCCACTGGTGCGGGCTCGAACTCATCGGCGACCGCTGCGGTTTCTGCTGCGCGCCGGTGGCCCGCGCCGGCGGGACGCACGCCCTCGACCCACCGGGCCCCGCCCGGAGCGCTCCGCTGCGGGTCGCCTCCCCGGCGCCGTCCAGCCGCTGAACCGCAGACCGGTCACATCCCGAACAGGCCACGAACGAGGTTCGCCGTCCCATGAATTCACGTCAGCGCCGCGGGATCATCCTGCTGCTCCTGTCGGTCCTGTGTGCCGTCGGCGCGTTCGCCGGAGTGTTCTCCGTCATCCACGACGCCGAGTCCAAGGTCGGCCCCGAGACCACCGCCTACAGGCTCCGGTCCGACGTCCCCGCCTACCAGGACCTGGAGCGGAAGGCGGACGCGTTCGAGAAGATCTCCGTGCCCGAGCGCTGGCTCCCGCCGACCGCCGTCACCGACCTCTCCGCCCTGCGCGGCAAGATTGCCGTGACGCCGCTGCGCAAGGGCTCGCTCCTGCAGACCGACATGATCGTCGCCCGGCCGGCGCTGGAGCCCGGCAAGCAGGAGATCGCCATCATGATCGACGCGGCGACGGGCGTCGCCGGCAAGATCAACCCCGGTGCGCGGGTGAACATCTACGCCACCTTCGACAGCAAGGAGCAGGGCGCCAAGCCCGTCTCCAAGGTCATCGTCAGCGGCGCGCAGGTCATGAACGTCGGCAAGCTCACGCCCTTCGACCGCGACCGGGACGGCGGCAGCCGCACCACCGCCTCCAGCACCCGGCAGGCGGGCGAGGCCGTGCCGATCACCTTCGCGCTCGACACCCGGGACGCCCAGCGCGTCGCGTACGCGGAGTCGTTCGCCACGCACGTCCGGCTCGCGCTCGTCGCTCCCGGCGGCGACGCGGGCGTCAGCAGCGGCGACCGCACGTACACCCTCGACGGCGACAAGTAGACGGCGACACGTAATGGAGGAAGGCCCACGGTGACGATCAGAATCCTCCCGGCCGTCGGCGACCCGGACGCCGCCCGCGCCGTGAGCGGGCTGCTCGCCCAGCTCCCGGGCGTCGAACCGCTGCGCACGGTCGGCGACTCGACCCGGCTGCTCGACACCCTCGCCGTGCTGGCCGCGGCCTCGGTCGAGGAGCTGCCGGAGGTCGTCCTCGTCCACGAGCACGTGGGGCCCGTACCCGCCCTCGAACTCATCCGGGAGATCGCCCTGCGCTTCCCGGCCACCGGTTCCGTCCTCATCAGCGCCGACGCCGGGCCCGCCCTGTACGCCGCCGCCATGGACTGCGGGGCCCGCGGGCTGGCCGCGCTGCCGCTGTCGTACGAGGAGCTGGCCGCGCGGGTGCAGTCGGCCGCGCACTGGGCGACGGGCGTGCGGCGCCACCTCGGCGCCGGGGCGGCCCCGGAGGGCCGGCCCGCTCCGGCGGGCGGCGGCACGCTCGTCGCGGTGGCCGGCGCCAAGGGCGGCGTCGGAACGACCGTCACCGCCGTCCAGCTCGCCCTCGCCGCCTGCGCCGCCGGGCGCAGCGTCGCGCTGGCCGACCTCGACCTGCAGTCGGGGGACGTCGCCTCCTACCTCGACGTGCAGTTCCGGCGGTCGGTCGCCGACCTCGTGGGCATCGGCGACATCTCGCCCCGGGTGCTGCAGGACGCCGTCTTCCCGCACCCCACCGGCGTCGGCCTGCTGCTGGCCCCGGCGGAGGGCGAGCGCGGCGAGGAGGTCGGCGACCTCGCCTCCCGGCAGATCACCGCCGCCCTGCGCAGCCGCTACGAGGTCGTCGTCGTCGACTGCGGCACCCAGATCACGGCCGCGGGCGCGGCGGTCATCGAGACCGCGGACGTGGCCCTGCTCGTCACCACGCCGGACGTGGTGTGCGTACGGGCGGCCAAGCGCATGGTCCGGCTCTGGGAACGGCTGCAGATCCGCAAACCCGAGGAGACGACGACGGTGGTCAACCGCCACACCCGCCACGCCGAGATCCAGCCGCCCCTCGTCGCCCGCACCACCGGCACCCGCACCGCCCGGACGACCGTTCCGGCTGCCTACAAGGAGCTGCAGGGCGCCGTGGACGCCGGCCGCATGCAGGACCTGGACGCCCGCTCGGGCGTCCGCCAGGCCCTGTGGGCGCTGGCCGGGGAGCTCGGCCTGGCCACCGCCCCCGCCACGGGCCTGCGGCGCCGCCGTGCCATAGGGGGCGGCGGGGGCGGTACGGGCGCCGGTGGGGCCGGTACGGGGCCGGACCAGCTGGCGCCCGTACCGGCACCGGGCCGCTTCCGGCGACGGGCGGCCGGCGACCGAGGCCAGATCGCCCTGGAGTTCGCGGGCGTACTGCCCCTGATCCTGGTGGCGCTGGCGGTGGTCTGGCAGTGCGTCCTGGTCGGCTACACCTACTCCCTCGCCGGCCACGCGGCCGACAAGGGCGCCCGGGCGGGCGCGGTGGGCCGCGACTGCCCGGCGGCGGCCCAGTCGGACCTGCCCCCGTCCTGGCAGTCCGAACCGACCTGCGCCGCGGAAGCCGGCGTCTACCGCGCAAGCGTCAGACTCCAGGTCCCGGTGCTCTTCCCCGGCACGCTCAACTGGCCCTGGCCGGTGGAGAGCACGGCGGGCATGGCGAGGGAGGACTGAGGGATGGCGTTAGGGGGCGGGAGGCGCGGAGGGGTGAGGCGCGGGTATCCGGGCCGCGGACAGCCGGGCGGCGCGGGCCGCGCGGGCAGTATGGGTGCGGTAGGCGCTGTCGGGAGTGCCGGCATCGCCCCCGCGGCAAACATCGCGCGCACCGGGCGCAGTCCTGTCCGGCCCCCGGCCCCCGGCCCCGGGCCCGGACAGGGCCCGGCTCAAGCCCTCCGCCGCCGCCGAGGCGACCACGGCTTGCCACTGTCCACCCGCCTCCGCCGCCGCCGGGGCGACCACGGCTCGGTGTCCGTCGAATTCCTCGGGTTCCTCCCGCTGTTGCTCCTGGTCGCCCTCGGTGGTGTCCAGCTCGGCCTCGCCGCCTTCGCCGCTCAGCAGGCCGGCACCGGGGCCCGGGCCGCCGCCCGTACCGCCACCCTCGACGAGCCCGAGGCGGCCCCCGCCGCCGCCGGCAAGGCGGCGATGACCCCGTGGGTGGCGGCCGACGCAGCCGTCGCCGCCCCCGCCTGTGCCCCCGCCGGCGGGCAGGTCACCGCCACCGTCACCGTCGACGTGCCGGCCTTGATCCCCGGCACGGGGTTCTCCGTCACCCGCCGGGCCACCATGTCCTGCCCGGCCGCAGGCCCCGGCGGTGCCCCATGAGCCTCCGCGCCCGCATCGTTCCCCCCGACGCCCCGCCCGACGGCGGCCGGGAGTCGGACCACCTCGTCCCCGTCTTCCGCGCGAAGCTGCTCGAAGAGATCGACCTCGCCGAGATGTCCGCCCTCGCCGCCGCCGAGCGCCGCTCCCGCCTGGAGCGCGTGCTCGGCCACATCATCAGCCGCGAGGGCCCCGTCCTCTCCACCGCCGAGCGCGACCGCCTCATCAGGCGCGTCGTGGACGAGGCACTGGGGCTCGGCGTCCTGGAGCCGCTCCTGGAGGACCCCTCCGTCACCGAGATCATGGTCAACGGCCCCGACCAGATCTTCGTCGAGCGGGCCGGCCGCGTGGAGCTCGTACCCGTCCGCTTCGCCTCCAACGAGCAGCTGATGCAGACCATCGAGCGCATCGTCTCGACGGTCAACCGCCGCGTGGACGAGTCGAATCCCATGGTCGACGCCCGGCTGCCGTCCGGCGAGCGCGTCAACGTCATCATCCCGCCGCTCGCCCTCAACGGCGCCACCCTCACCATCCGCCGCTTCCCGCGCGCCTACACCCTCCACGAGCTGATCGCCCTGGGCACGCTGGACGAGCACATGCTGGTGCTGCTGGCCGCGCTCGTCCGCGCGAAGTTCAACGTCGTCGTCTCCGGCCCGACCGGCGCCGGCAAGACGACCCTGCTGAACGCCCTCTCCGGGCTGATCCCGGACGGCGAGCGCATCATCACCGTCGAGGACGCGGCGGAGCTGCAGCTGCAGCAGTCGCACGTCATCCGGCTGGAATCCCGCCCGCCCAACGTGGAGGGCAAGGGCCGCATCACCATCCGCGACCTCGTCCGCAACTCCCTGCGCATGCGCCCCGACCGCATCATCGTCGGCGAGGTGCGCGGCGGCGAGACCCTCGACATGCTGCAGGCGATGTCCACCGGCCACGACGGCTCGCTGGCCACCGTGCACGCGAACAGCGCCGAGGACGCGCTGATGCGACTGCGCACGCTGGCGTCGATGTCGGAGGTCAAGATCCCGTACGAGGCCCTGCGCGACCAGATCGACAGCGCCGTCGACTGCCTGGTCCAGCTCACACGCAACGCGGACGGCTCGCGCCGCATCGCCGAGATCGCCCTGCTGGACGCCCACGGCGGCGGAGCCGGCCGGCACGACGGCTACCGGAACGAGGGCTACCGGCTCGTCACCGTCTGCCGCTTCGACGCCGAGCCGATGGGCGCGGACCGGGTCGTCCGGGGAACGTTCGCGCACTTCCCCCTCCCGGAGCGGGCCGCGGAGCGGCTGCGGCTGGCGAACGAGGCGGTTCCGCCGGCCTTCGGGGTGGCGGCGTTCCCCAACGAACTCCACATCAGGGAGGCGGGGCAGAGGTAGGCGGCAGCCGGACGGGACGAGAAGCGGACACAGGGAAACGGGCACGGAACAGCAGGCACAGAGCAGCAGCCACGGAGCAGCGGGCACAGAAATGAAAACGAGGCACACAGGCATGAGCCAAGGGGAACGGGCATGAGCCAAGGGGCACTCGCCGCGGGCGGCGCGACCCTGCTGAGCGGCACGCTGGCCGTCGCGGGCGTCCGCGCGTACGTCACCGGCCGGGACCGCCACCAGGCCCTCGTCGACCGCCTCTCCGACGCCCCCGCCCCACCACCGCCCGGCGGCCGGCCACGCCGCTTCCGGCGGATCGACCACCGGCTGCGCACCACGCGCCCCGGCAGGCGGCTGGAGCGGAGGATCGCGTCGACGGGGCTGGACGTGACGGTGGGCGAGTTCGCCGCGTACACGCTGGGCGCGGCGGCGGGGCTGTGGCTGCTGGCCGCGTCGGTCCTCGCGCCGTTCTTCGGGCCGCTGGCCGGGCTCGTCGCCCTGTGGTCCGCCTCCGCCTTCCTCACCTGGCAGCGACGCAAGCGGATCGAGAAGTTCATCAACCAGCTGCCGGAACTCTCCCGCATCCTGGCCAACGCCACGCAGGCCGGCCTCGCCCTGCGCACGGCCCTGGGCATGGCCGCCGAGGAGATGGAGGCCCCGGCGGGCGAGGAGCTCGCCAAGGTCGCCGACAAGCTCGCGGTCGGCCACTCCGTCGACGAGGCCCTCGGCGAGCTCGCCGAACGGCTCCCCTCGCGCGAACTGGTGGTCCTGGTGACGACCCTCGTGCTCTCCAACCGCGCCGGCGGCACGGTCGTCAGCTCGCTGCGGAACCTCACGGCGACGCTGGAGGAGCGCAAGGAGACGCGGCGCGAGGTGCGGACCCAGCTGTCCCAGGTGACGGTCACGGCATACGTCGTGCCGCTGATGGGCATCGGCACCCTGCTGCTGATGGACCGCATCGCACCGGGCTCCATCGAACGGATGACGGGCAGCTGGCCGGGACAGACGGCGGTCGTGGCCGCCTTCGTCCTGTACGGCCTGGGCTTCTTCCTCATCCGCCGGATGTCGAAGATCGACGTGTGAGGGGGTGGCCGCGGACATGGGGACGGGAACGGGCGTGGGGCTGCTGCTGGCGCTGCTGGCGGCCGCATCCGTGGTGGGAGTCTGCTACGGCGTCGCACTCTTCCGCAGCGAGGCCAAACTGCCGCCGGACCTGGTGCTCGCCCTGGAGGTCGGCTCCACGCGCACCACGGCCGTCGGCTCCGCCGTCGACCGGCTCGGGATGCGGTACGCACCACTGGTGCTGCGGATGATGGGCGAGAAGCGCGTGTCGCGGGTACGGCGGCGCATCGACCGGGCGGGCAACCCGGGCGGCCTGACCGTCGACCGCTACGCGGCCCGCCGTGCCGTCTACGGGATGCTGGGCTTCGGCGGCGCGCTCGTCATGCTGATCAAGGGGCAGCCGCTGCTCGCCGTGCTGCTGGTCGCCTTCGGGCTGTTCTGGATCGAGGTCGGCATCTGGGCGGCGGTGCGCGAGCGCCGGGACGCCATCGAACGGACGCTGCCGGACTTCCTGGACGTCCTCGCGGTCGTCGTGAGCGCCGGGCTCGGCTTCCGGCAGGCCCTCGACCGGGTCTCCGAGCGGTACGAGGGCCCGTGGGCGGACGAGCTGCGCATCACGCTGCGCCAGATGGACATGGGCGTCAGCCGCCGGCAGGCGTTCGACGAACTGCGCAGGCGCAACGACTCCGAGCAAGTCGCCCAGCTGGTCACCGCGTTGCAGCAGGGCGAGGAGCTGGGCGCGCCCATCGTCGACACCCTGATCGGCATCGCGACGGACATGCGCCGCACGGACGCCCAGCTCGCACGCCGCAGGGCGGCGCGGACGGTACCGAAGGCGACGATGGTCATCACGACTTTCATGGTTCCGGGGACGGTCGTCCTGCTGATTGCGGGATTCTTCCTGGGATCGGGTACGGACTTCGGCTCCATCACGGGGGATTGAGGAACATTGACGACGCATGCAACGTCCGCGACGTCCCGGGCGCCCGAGGCGTCCGGGACGTGGCCGGCGAGAGGAGACCCCCGTCATGCCGCACGCATCCCACGCCTCACAGCACATATCGCCGCACCACCCGGCTCCCTGCTCCACCTCCGCGGTGATCCTGGCCGTGGCGCTCCGGCCGGTCGAATTGCGGAAACCGCGAAAACAGAGTGAAGGGCTCGGTGAAGGGCCTTCGCGCCTGCAATCGGATGTGGGACAGTCGACGTCCGAGGGCGCGTCCGGGCGGGGGTGACTCATGGTGTCCCAACTTCCTTATGGGGGAAGGGAATGGAGTCGTACTCGCGCAGTGGCACACCCGTCGGAAGGGGAAGATGATGGCGAAGCGTTTGCGGGGAGACCGCGAATGGCACGACGCACGCGACCGGGGGCAGACCTCGATCGAATACCTGGGCATCATCGCCGTCGTCGTGGCGATCATCCTGGTGCTGATGACGACGGACTTCGGCACGATGATCGCGACCGCCATCACGAACAAGATCCAGCAGATCACCGGATGAGCCGATGAGCCGCGCAGCTGTGGAGGGCGAGGACGCGGTCGGCGACGAAGGCGCGCCCCGCGGGGACGCCGCCGGCAGGGACGCGGGCCAGGCGTTCCCGCTGTACATCACGGCGGTGGCGGCCCTCCTCTTCCTGGCGCTGGCCTTCTTCGCCGTGGGCCGGGCCGGGGCGACCAAGAACGGCGCGCAGACCGCGGCCGACGCCGCCGCACTGGCGGCGGCCCAGGACTACCGGGACCAGCTCCACACCGGCCTGCTGGCGGCCCTGGGCGCCGGCGGCGACTGGGCGGGCTGGCTGGCGGGCCTGGGCGCGGAGCCCGGCAGGGCCTGTCAGGCCGCCGCCTCGTACGCGGAGCTGAACGAGGCCGGGCCGGGGATCACCTGCGACCAGGGCGAGGCACCGGGGCTGTTCACGGTGGCGGTCACGTCGGCGCGGACGGTGGGGGACTCGGTGGTTCCGGGCACCGGGAGCAAGCACGCCAAGGCGACGGCGAAGGCCGGGGTGCTGCCACGCTGTACGGCGCAGCCGCCGAAGCCGGAGCCCCCTGCACCGGAGCCGCCGAAGCCCGACCCGTCGGGGACGCGGTCCCCGTCGCCCTCGGGCGAGCCCACGAAGCCGCCGAAGCCGCCGGGCCTGACCCTCACCTGCGGCAACAAGGTGCTGGTCATCGACCCCCAACACCCCGGCACGGTCAGGGCCACGGATCTGTACGCCGTGCGCCTGGCCGACTGACCCCTGCCAGCCCACCGAGCAAAGGAACGTACCCATGAGTTCGAGGATGGCCAGAGCCGCCGGAGCGGCGCTCGCGGTCGTCATATCCCTCGCGGTGGCCGGTTGCGGGGGCGAAGGCGACGGCGACGGCGGGGAGAAGAAGACGGAGCTGGACGGGGCGAAGAGTTCGGCGGCCCCCCGTTCCGGCGGGACGCCGACGGGCGCGCCGGAGCCCCGGCCCACGACGACCATCGGCGAGCTCAAGGGACCGGACGGCATCGTCGTCACCCTCCACTCGGCGATGCGCGACAAGGGCGGCTTCCTCACGGTCGACGGCACGCTCACCAACCGCGGCAGCAAACCCTTCACCTCGCTGACGTGGCGCTCGAAGGAAACGGAGCTCAAGTCGCAGTCCTCCGTCTCCGGGGCGTCCCTGATCGACCAGGCGGGCAAGAAGCGCTACCTCGTCCTGCGCGACACCGACGGCGAGTGCCTGTGCACGACGGGCCTGGTCAACATCCGCCCCAACGAGAGCCGGGCCCTCTTCGCCCAGTTCCCGGCGCCGCCGGCCGAGGTGAAGGACGTGGACTTCCAGCTGCCGACGATGCCGTCCGTCCGCATCAAGATCTCGGGGTGAGGGCGCGATGCGGATGACGATCGCGGCGGTCCTGTTCGCCACGGCGCTGGCCCCCTCGCTCGCGTACGCGGACAGCGGCCCCGGCAGCCCCGCCGACACGACCCCGCCGGTACGGATCGACGCGGGCGCACGCGGCCTGAAGCTCCGCTCGGGCGCCAAGCTCGCACCCGGCCGCGTCCTCGACATCAAATCCGTCGTCGAGACGGACGGCGGCGAGGAACGCCGCGAGGACACGAACGTCAACGTCACGTTCGCCCTGCAGGCCGAGGTCCTCTTCGACAAGGACAGCTCCGGCCTCAGCGCCCCGGCGACGGCCCGCATCGCCGCCATCGCGGCCGAGGTCAAGAGGCAGCGCGCCACGGCCCTGCGCATCTTCGGCTTCACCGACAACCTCGGCTCGGCCGACCACGGCGTGGCCCTCTCCAAAGAACGCGCCAACGCGGTCCAACGCCAATTGGCCAAGGACCTCGGTTCCTCCGCCATCCACTACGAGATCCGCGGCTACGGCGAGCAATACCCGATCTCCGACAACGCCACCGAGGACGGCCGCCGCAAGAACCGCCGCGTAGAGGTGAGCTTCCCGCGGCGGTGACGCGGACGTGTCCCGCCCCGCCCCGGCGCGGGCCGGTGCTGCCATCCCGGGGCAGCATGGAAAGCAAGGCCCCGCAAATCTTGCGGGCCGTCGTCAGTCGATCAGCGCGTCGAAGAACGTCACCGCCAGCGCGGACGCGCCGGCCCCGGCCAGGACCGCCTGCGCGGGGGGCGCGCCGCCGAGCCAGGTGAGTATGCCGGCGCCGATGCCGGTGAGCGTGCCCAGCAGCAGGATGAGAGCTGCCCGCAGCGTGAGGAGCGGACCGTTGTTCGTGCCGTTGCCGTTGCCGTTGCCCGTGCCCGTGCCGTTCATTCGGCTCCCTTCTCCGCCACCACTCTGCTGGCGCCGGGAGGTGTTGCGGAACGGAAACACCTCTGTTTCCGCAGGTGGCAACACTTGTCCTGCCGAACGCGCAGCGCACGCGCGCGTGAACCGCCACCGTGGACGTGTACGGCAGTCGGCCGGACACCGACCCCAAGGAGGACGGGATTGAACGGGGACTTCGGCAACGACGGCATGTCCTTCGACGACGCCGGCGACAGCGGCGACACCGACGACGTCAAGGGCCTCGCACCGCTCCCCCCGGGCCTGCGGCACGAGAACCGCGAGTTCGTGCGCGCCATGCGCCGTCTCTTCGGCCAGACCGGGAAGTCCCTGCGGGAGTTCGCCGCCTACCACCACTTCAGCCCCGCCTCCGTCTCGCGCTACCTCAGCGGCAAGCGACTCCCGGACAAGGTCTTCGTCGACGCCCTGCTGAAGTCCGCCTGCCAGGCCCACCAGGTCCCGCTCACCCCCGAGGTGCAGGAGCACGCCTACCGTCTGCACCGCGAGGCGCTGTTCAGCGAGCAGCCCGCCCGCTACCGGCTCCAGATGGAGAGCGACAAGCTGGAGGAGGCGATCCTCGCCCGCGAACAGGCCGAACTTGCCATCCGCGACCTCAAGTCCAGTGTTTCCGACCAGAAACACGAGCTGGAACGGCTCGAACAGCAGAAGCGCGAAATCACCCGCACCGCCGCCCGCGAACGCGCCCACAGCTCGGCCGCGATCGAGCACTACCGCGGCCGCGAGCGCGACCTCGAAGCCCAGTGCCACGAGCTCCGCGAGGAGATCGACCGCCTGGAGGCGGAGCTCACCCAGGCCGAGTACGAGCGCGACGAGGCCCAGTCCCGCTGCCGGGAGCTTGAGGACAAGCTCGCCGTCGTCGAGGAGGACGCCGACCGCGAGGAGCTCCAGGCCCGCGTCGACGAGGTCCGCAGCGAGATCTCCGCCGCCGACGCGCAGGCCGCGGCGCGGGTGGCCGACCTCAAGCGCGCCGAGCAGGAGGCCGAGGAGATCCGCCTCCAGGCCGTCGCCGACGCCCACGCCAAGCGGGAGGAAGCGGACGCCCTCTTCGAGGAGACCCGAAACAAGGCCGCGCAGGCCGCCGCCGACTTCGAGACCAACCTCGCCAAGCGGCGCGAGCAGTCGGAACGCGACCTCGCCTCCCGGCAGGCCAAGGCGGAGAAGCGGATCGCGGAGATAGAGCTCCAGGCGAAGCAGTTGCGGAAGGCGACGGATGTGCTGGCGATGAAACGGGCGGCCGAGGTGGTCGAGGCGGCGCGTACGGCACCCGCGGAGCCGGTGAGGACCGCACAGCCCACGGTGCCGGCGGTACGCGCCGACAGCACCGCCGTTCGGTCGGCCGCGGAGTCGTCCTTCGACGTGCTCCTGACGATCAACCCCTTCTGGTTCGCCGTACCGGAGCCCCGGTGGACGGTCGGCACCGACGGAGGCTCGGGCTTCATGCTGACCCCCGGCACGTGGTACCTGGCCGTGGCCCGGAAGGGCACGGCCCTGATCGCCGAGGACCGGGCCACGGGCGCGCGGGGGATGCTGACGAACACGGACGGCATCCAGCGGGCGTCCTATTGATCCTTTACCAATCGGTCGACCAACGGTTTCCGCAGGTCAACTAGCGTCTGGCGGCATGAACGCGATCGACCTGAAGACCACCGCCGCCACCCTTCCCCGCGAGTGGAGCTCACTCGTGCTGGGGCACGTCGGCTCCACCTGCGTGAAGGTGCTGCGCATGAACGAGCTGCCCGTGGAGGAAGAGACCCACGATACGGCCGAGGCCCTGCTGGTCCTCGACGGGCAGCTCGCCCTGGAGGTCGACGGCGAGGAGGTGCCGGTGGGCCCGGGCGAGCTGTACGTGATCCCGGCGGGCACGCCGCACGCCGTTCGCCCGGGGAGTTGCGGAACGCTCGTGATCGTCGAAGTCAGTCCTTGAGCAGGTGGTCGGCTTTGCCGGCCTTGATGTCGCGGATGAGGGTGCGTAATGCTTCGCGGGTGTCGGTGACGTAGTGGTCCTCGGCCCCGGCGACGGCTATGTAGGCGTTGCCGGCGGCGTCGGTTCCTATGCGGAAGCATGCGCTCCCCTCGCCGCAGTAGGGTGCTTCCCAGGCGATGTCGGGCATCGGGTGTCTCCTCAAAGCTGGCGCGCGATTTCCTGGATGAAGTGGAGCGACTCCCCGGGGGCGAGAGTAAGCCGATCCATCCATTCCAGCTGAGCACGGTACTTGGCCAACTGCGCCTCGCCTGCGAGGAATTCCGGCCCGTGTGTGCTGTCGATCTGCACGGTATCGAGCTGGGGCACGGCAGCCTCGGCATATACGAGCGTTTGTCCAGCACCCGGGAACACGCCGTTTGCGACCGGCAGCACGCGCAGGTTCACATGACTCAGTTCCGACATGGTCACGAGATGTTCGAGCTGGGCACGTGCCACGGCGCGCCCACCGAACTGCATCCGCAGTGCTGCCTCGTGGATGATGCCGGCGTACTCCGGTGGTTTCTCCTGAGTCAGAATCCGCTGCCGCTCCAGCCGATGGACAAGCCGGAGCTCCCTCTCGTGCTGCGGAAGCGGCGGAACCACAGCGTCGAAGATCGAGCGGGCGTGATCGACTGTCTGAAGCAGGCCCGGGATGTGCACCGTGTGCGCCGTCCTCAGGCGTGTCGCGTGCGCCTCCAGCTCGGCGATGTCCAGCAGGCCGCCAGGCAGTACCCCTCGGAAGCGCTCCCACCAGCCTCGTCCTGGCGGTTTGGCCATCTCGACAAGTGCCTCAACGTAGGCGGTATCTGAGCATGCGCACTGATAGGCCCAGCTTCTCAGCCTGTCGGGGCTGAGTGTCCTCACGCCCTTCTCGATGTTGGAAATCTTGCTTCGATCCACGCCCAGCAGCGAGGCGACGGCTTCGGCAGTGACGCCTGCAGCCTGGCGCATCTTGTGCAGTTCGTAACCGAGGCGCTTCTGGCGCTCTGTGGGTGAAGTTCTAGGCGGCACGGCTCACCTTCCTATACCGCGCGAGCGGCAGGCTGCTTCCTGAATCGGTGAACCTCCCTCGAAAGTGGCAACCTTGGCGTCTGTGTGGCCAATTGGCCACGCAGGGAGGCTAGCTTCCTAGTGTCCGCTCATGCCCGGCGCCAGCCGGAAGCGCATCGCGTGAGTATGCCGCAACCTCCTGCCCTGGGAGAGGTGTGCTCGCGTCAGGGAGACAAGCCACCGGCACGTACCGGCGAGGCGGGCGTACTCATCCACCATCCCACTCGGGAGCTGTCGCATGTCATCCGTCAGCCTCTGCCCCCTGTCCACCCCGGCCTCACGGGAACCGGCCGATCACCTCCCTCACCCCGTCCCCCTCCGCGCCCCGGAGAGCCTCGCCTACAGCTACGCCATCCCCGGCGAACCGCATGCCGCGGCCGTGGCGAGGCAGCACGTACACACCGCGCTCCGGGCGCACGGTCTCAGGGCACTGGAAGTACCGGCCCTCCATGCCGTGGGCGAACTGATCGCGTGTGCAGCACTGTTCGAGCCCGGAAAGATCCTGTACCTGACCCTCGGCTGGAAGGACGGCGGCATCCGCATCGTCCTGTGGGACCCGCACACGAACCACGCCGATCCGGACTACAGCGCCCAGTGCACGGCGCGGCGCAACAAGATGCTCTACGTGCTGGCCTGTGTCGTGCACGAGTGCGGCGGCAGCTGGGGGATCGACAAGCCTGCGCCGATGCGCGAGGGCACCAGGGTATGGGTGAACATCCCGCGGGAAGGGGGGACCTGGTCGTAGGACGGCAGGAAGGATTTCCGTGCCCGGTTCCTCGTCATGCTGAGTGATTCGCCGACAAGAAGCCGGGCACTGGCCCGTTGGGCACCGCGGATGTCTTGCATGCCTCCCAGGCGGCGGTGATGTCGCGGGTGACATCGCGTAGGAGGTCGATGAGCATGTCTGCGAGTGGTGTGAGGCTGGCGTCCGTTTTGGTCACGGCGTAGAGGTGACGGTAGGGCCTGGGGTGGGCCAGTTCGCGATGGGTGGTGCCGGGCGCATGGGTCAGGGCCAGGCGCGAGACCAGGGCCACTGCGCTGCCTGTGCCGACGAGCGCCTGGGCGACGTCGTAGGACTCGGTCTCGAACCGCACGGTGGGAGTGAAGCCGGCCTCGCGGGCAGCGTCGTGGAATTGTTCGCGGGCGGCATGGCCGGCCAGGATGGAAACCCACGATTCGTGGCGCAGTTGTTCCAGGTGAAGTTCGGTGTCCGCGGGCTGCTCGGTGGCCAGTGGATGGTCGTCGGGGAGAACCACGACCATCGGGTCCAACAGGAGCGAGTGGGCCCGTATGTGTGGGGGCGGCGCGAGCGGCGTGCCCCAGGACGCGACGATGGCCACGTCCAGGCGCCCCGCGCTGATCTCGTCCGCTCCGCGTCCGGACACCACGTCCACGACCGAGACGTCGGCGTCCGGATGGCGGTGGCGCAGCGCCGTCAGGGCGGGTGGCAGCAGGTGCAGGGCGGCTGCCTGGAACGTTCCGATCCGCAGCCGTAAGGAGAGGTGGCCGAGCAGTGCGGCCAGTTCCGCCTCGGCCCTGTCCGAGACCTCCTCCACGGTTCGGCCGTGGGAGGCCAGCAGTGCGCCGGCCGCGGTGAGCGTTGCTCCGCGGGGACCGCGGATGACCAGGGGCACCTGCCAGTCGCGCTCGGCCTTGACCACCTGCTGTGTGACCGCTGCGGGCGTGAGTTGGAGGGCGCGAGCCGCCGCTGTCAGGGAGCCGTGCCGCTCGATCAACGCGAGAAGCCGGAGCTGTCCCGGGTCCACCACCATTCATTAATCCTAACGCTGCACCCTTCTCTTTTAACTTCTCTTACGAGTGCGGGAGAGGAAGGCTGGTGGTGCACCCATCGGCCGCAATCCCCGGAAGGGGTTCTTTCCCATGCCCACGCATGTGCCCGTTTTCATCGCGACCACCTTGCTGCTGGCGATGCTGCCCGGCGCGAGTGCAGCCCTGATGATCCGGCAGGTTCTGGAAGGCGGCCAACGTACGCTCCAAGGCACGCTCGCGGGCAATGCCACCGGCTTTCTGCTGTGGTCCACGGCCGCCGCAGCCGGTCTGTCCGCCGTCCTGCTGGCCAGCCCCACCGCGTACACGGCGCTCCGGATCGCAGGCGGCATCGTGCTGATGTACCTCGGGGTGAAGACGCTTCGGACCGCGATCAACACCACCGTCGCCACCACCCCGACCGACAAGGGCGAGCGCCGCACCGGCTTCGCGAGCGGATATCTCATCGGCCTGAGCACCAACCTCGGCAACCCGAAGGCGGGTGTGTTCGCGATCTCGGTGCTGCCCCAGTTCGTGACCGCGAAGGGCCCGGTGTTCCTGTCGACCGTCGCCCTGGGAGTCGTGTGGGCGCTCGTCAGTGCCTCTTGGTACATGTTGCTCACCTGGGCCGTCGGCCGAGGGCGCGCCTTGATATCACGGCCCAAGGTCCTGCGAGGGCTCACTGTGACGACCGGTGTCGTCCTGCTGGGGCTGGGCGCCACGGTGGCAGCAGGTGTCTGAGGGCCGCGCCGGTACCTCTTCCGGCGCCCGACCGTGCGGGCCGCGAGCGGCACGGGGTACAACCGGTCGCGCCCGTCGCTGATCCCGGGGAGGATGGGCCTGCCCGGGGGAGAGGCAGGGGAGCGGTGAGGGAGGCGGGACATGAGGGGCGGACTCGTCGTGGGGACGGCGGCGTTCAGCGTGTTCATGGGGGCGGCGGGGGCGGTGGCGGACGGTGCGGTGCCGTACCGGACGGCACCGGGGGCGACGGCCGTGCAGGGCTCGGTGAGCAGTGCGGACGGGCCGCCGCTGAAGGCCGGGGGTGTGTATACGGACAGCCTCAAGCCGGGCGAGAGGAAGTACTACACCGTCGAGCTGGACGCGCAGTCCAGTGCGTACGTCTCGGCCGTCGCCGCCCCGGCCCCCGGCAGTTCGATGGGACTGAAGGACGGGATCGACGTGTCGCTCCAGGCGGCGGACGGGACGTCGTGCGGTACGGGGCGGCACCGGTCGTTCCTGTCGGCCGGGGGCGCCTATCCGGTGGCCGACTACGCCGAGCGGATCGTGAAGGCCGGCGGGGCGTGCGGGGCTGCCGGGACGTACCGGTTCGTGGTCGAGCGGGGGGACGCGGGCGGGGGCGACGGGGCGCCGGTGCCGGTGGAGCTGAAGTACGTGTCGGAGCCGCCGCAGAGGGGCGAGCTCGACGGTCCGACGGCGCCCGGGAGCTGGAGCTCGCAGGCGCCGTCGGAGCTGCCGCGGGGGGAGGCGGAGCGGGTGGTGGGCGGGAGTGGGTTCAACGATGCCGCCGAGCTGCGGGCCGGGGTGTGGAAGGACGAGCTCCGGCCGGGGGAGACCCACTTCTACCGCGTCTCGGTCGACGCCGGTGAACAGCTCTTCGCGGACGCCGAGTTCGGGGGCGCGCCCGCGCCCGGGCCGCTCGTGGTGAGCGGGGTGCGGGTGGGGCTCAGCAATGCGGCCCGGGGGTACGTGATGAACAAGACCGGCCCCTACCAGGGCAAGTCGGCGACCGTTTCCCTCTCCACGCCCCCGGCCGCGTACGGCAGTGGTACCGGCGGCGAGGCGGTGCGCGGCATGCGCTTCGCCGGCTGGTACTACCTGCAGGTCAGCCTGAACCCGAAGGTGCGGCAGGCCGGCGGGGTGCCCGTGACGCTCAGGGTCGAGGTCGCGGGCGCGCGCAAGGCGGACCAGGGGCCCGGGGCCGGGAAGGCGCAGAACGGCGTCGGCGGCGAACTCGTGGCGGCGGCCGGGAACAGCGGCCGGCGGAACGGGCGGATGCGGATGCTGGGGTACGCGGGCATCGGCACCGGATCGGCGCTGCTGGTGGGGCTGGGGGCCTGGACGTTCATCGCCCGGCGTCGGGACGGCTGATGCCGCCGCCCGGCCACCGGCTGCCCGGCGTTCCGCCGCTCGGTCACCGGCTGCCTGGCGTTCCGCCGTCCGCCCTCCGGCTGTCCGGTGTGATCTCGACGCGGGTGCCGGGGCGCAGCCCCCACTCGGCGGCGCGGCCCGCCTCCGCCTCCAGTACGTGCCGCGCCCGCACCCGCGGCAGCCCCAGACGGCCGGGGGGCATGGTGCGTACGGCCAGGACGACGAGGTCGCGGCTCAGGTAGGCGACGTCGAGGGGGAAGCGCATCCCGAAGGTGTGGACGCTGCCGGCCGGGGTGAGGAGCAGTGCGCCCTGCACACCGTCGCGGCCGAGGAGGCCGCGCGTACGGGCCCGGTACGAGGCCGCGATCTCGACCGGGACCACCGGCCCGCCGCTGATGCGGAGTTGGGCCTTTCCATCCGTCCACCTGGGCATACGGCACTTTATCCACAGGCCCGAGCGGAGCGGGGCGATCGTCCGTAATCTCGGGGCATGTACTCGCTGTTGATCGTCGCTGCCGCTCTGTACGGCGCCGTGGCCGGGGTGTTGGTCCCGCGCGCCCGTTACCGGCTCGCGGTGGAGCCGGAGGAGGAGTGGCGGGACGCCGGGCCGTGCGGGCATGCGGTCGGACGATGGGTCGGGCCGGCGCGCTGCGCCGTGTGCGGAGGGAGGTACGGGCCGGGGGCGCTGTGGCCGGCCGTGGTGACGGCGGTGGTGTGCGGCGGGCTCGCGATGGCGGTGGGGGTGCGGCCCGAGCTGGCGGTGTGGCTGGCGGTGACGCCGGTGTGCGTGGTGCTGGCAGTGGTGGACTGGTCGGTGCGGCGGTTGCCGGACGTGCTGACGGCGCCGCTGGCGGTGGGGGCGGCCGGGCTGCTGGGCGTGGCCGCGCTGATACCCGGGGCGGCGGGGTCGTGGCCGCGGGCGCTGCTGGGCGGGCTGGCCCTGGGCGGCGGCTATCTCGTCCTGCACCTGCTGCATCCGGCCGGGATGGGGTTCGGCGACGTGAAGCTCGCGGTGGGGCTGGGGTGCCTGCTCGGGTGGTACGGGTGGTGGGTGCTGACCCTGGGCGCCTTCGCCGGGCTGCTGCTCGGGTCGCTCTACGGGACGGGCCTGCTGCTCTCCCGGCGGGCGGCGGTGATGCCCCTGGGGCCGTTCATGATCATCGGGGCATGGCTGGGCGTGCTGGGAGGAGGGTATTGGACCGGGTGATCCAAAAGCTGTTACGGTCGTTCCATGGCCCGACCGAGGAAGTTCGACGAGGAGCAGGCGGTGGACGCCGCGCTGGAGGCGTTCTGGACCACCGGGTACGAGGCGACCTCGACACAGGAGTTGTGCGAAGCCACCGGCCTGGGCCGCAGCAGCATCTACAACACCTTCCACAGCAAGCGCGATCTCTTCCGGCGGGCCCTCGCCCTGTACATCGACCGCAGGACGGGCGAGCTGACCGAGCTGCTCGACGCCGATCTGACGATCCACGCCAAGATCGGCACCATGCTGGCGCGCGTCGTCGCCGAGGAGAGTGCGCACGACCGGGGCTGTTTCTTCGTCAACAGCGCCATCGAGCTTGCCGATCGCGACGCGGAGGTGGCGCAGGAGCTGGAGCGGGACTACCGGCGGCGGCTCGACGCCCTCACCGCGGCCATCGAGTCCGGCCGGCGGGACGGCGACATCGACGGCGCCAAGGACGCCCGCGCGCTGGCCCACTTCCTGATCGCCACGGTCAGCGGCATCCGGGTCTCGGCCCGGGCCGGCGCCGACCGCGCCGCCCTGGAGAGTATCGCCCGTACCGCACTCACCGCGTTCTGACCCGCCGCGTGCAACGCACTGCGGGGCTTCTTCTCGCCCGCCCGTGCCGAGCCATGCCCGCGTTTTGAACCAATCGATACAAAAAGAAGGAGACCCATGCCCCGCGCCGTCTATGTGCTGGCCCTTGGCGTGTTCGCCATGGTGACCAGCGAGTTCGTCGTGGCCGGGCTGATGCCGCAGATGGCCGACGGCCTGGACGTCGGCATCCCGGACATCGGCTATCTGATCACCGCTTTCGCGGTGGCCATGGCCTTCGGCGGCCCGTTCCTCACCGTGGCCGTGCTCAGGCTGCGCCCTAAGCCGGCCCTGGCGGTGCTGTTCGCGATCTTCCTCGCGGGCAACGTCCTCGCCGCCACCGCTTCCGGCTACGCGGTCATGGTCGTGGCCCGCGTCGTCACGGGCGTCGCCTCGCAGGCGTTCTTCGGGGTCGCCCTGTCGATCTGTGCCCAGCTCACACGCCCGGAAGTGCGCGGCAGGTCCGTCGCCGTCGTCCTGAACGGGCTGATGCTCGGCACCCTGCTGGGCCTGCCGCTCTCCACGCTGATCGGAGAACACCTCGGCTGGCGCGCCGCCTTCTGGGCCATCGCCGCCCTGACCGTGGTCGCCGCGCTGTGCACCGCCGCCGGGGTGCCGCCGCTGGAACACGCCGACGGCGGCGGTGGCCTCCGGCAGGAGCTGGGCGTCTTCCGGAATCCGCGGCTGTGGCGGGTGCTCTCCACCAGCACCTGCGTCATCGGTGCGACCTTCTGCGCGTTCAGCTACCTCAACCCGATCCTCACCGAGGTCACCGGCTTCGCACCCGGCACCGTCCCCCTGCTGCTCGTCGCCTACGGCGCCGCCACCGTGATCGGCAACCACGTCGTCGGGCGGCTCGCCGACCGGTACGCCGTGCCCGTACTCCTGTGCGGCCTGGTGCTGAACTTCCTCTTCCTCGCCGGATTCGCCCTGTTGGCCCATCGCGCCACGCCGGCCGTGGTGTTCATGTTGGGCATCGGCCTGGTCGGCGTGACCATGAATCCGGCCATGGTCACGCGCGTCCAGCGGACCGGTAACGCCCGGCCGCTGGTCAACACCATTCACTCGTCCTTCATCACCCTCGGCATCATCATCGGCTCCTCGCTCGGCGGTGTGGCCGTCGGCCGTTTCGGCCTCCGCTCGCCGCTCTGGCTGGGGGCCGCCATGGCGGTGGTGGGTGTCGCCACCTTGCTGCCCGACCTTCCGATGCGAGGCCGCTCACGCCGGATAAGGGGTGAAACGCAGGAAAAGCAGGCGATACGGACGTGATCGCTTCGGAGCGTTACTGATCGACGCACATGTGACGTCCATGACGTCGGGAATCACGTCAAGCCGATGATGACTTTGCAAGACGTTTTCGGAGGGCCCGGTGGGGATCATTCCGTTCATGATCGGAATGGCCGGTTCTCCGCTGTGGGCCCAGCAGTGAAGGGTTCCGCGGACCTCGAAGCCGCCCTGCGCACCACGCCGTTCAAGATCAATTCGGCGGCCGCAAGTCAGCGCGCCACGCATTGTCACCCTCACCGATGCACGAAGCACGGCCCCGGACCGGTTATGGTGGAAACCCCCCCTCGGGCCGGTCCGTATCCCCCCCACGGACCGGCCCGTTTTCTTTCCCCCGTGTCACGCTCCGTGTCGAAGCGTGCGGGGATCGCGAGTTGATCGTGAAGACACGCCGGGCCCGGCCCGTGCCGCCCTTGAGTTGATCTAGGAATCTCCCCGCCGGGCCCAGATGTTGACGCCCTCCGTGCTCACGGCCAGGGCATCGATTTCGGCCAGCTCCGCCTTCTCCAGCGGCGCCGCACCCAGCGCGGCGACGTTGGCCTCCAGCTGCGCCACGCTGGACGCGCCGATCAGCGCCGACGTCATGCGCTCGTCCCGCAGCACCCAGCTCAGCGCCAGCTGCGCCAGCGACTGGCCCCGGCGCTGTGCGATCTCGTTCAGCCCGCGCAGCCGGCCGACGACCTCGTCGGTCAGCAGCGCCGGGTCCAGCGACGTCCCCCGGGAGGCCCGGGAGCCCTCCGGGATGCCGTGGAGGTACTTGTCGGTGAGCATGCCCTGCGCGAGCGGCGCGAAGGCGATGCAGCCCATGCCCTCGTCCTCCAGGGTGTCCAGCAGCCCGTCCTCCTCGGTCCAGCGGTTGATCATCGAGTAGGACGGCTGGTGGATCAGCGCGGGCACGCCCATCTCCCGCAGCAGGCGCGCGGCCTCCCGCGTCTGCTCGGAGCTGTACGACGACACGCCCGCGTACAGGGC
Source organism: Streptomyces sichuanensis (assembly GCF_020328095.1). Lineage (NCBI taxonomy): Bacteria > Bacillati > Actinomycetota > Actinomycetes > Kitasatosporales > Streptomycetaceae > Streptomyces > Streptomyces sichuanensis. The sequence goes on along the minus strand of NZ_JAIXMK010000034.1, from coordinate 14,762 downwards.
CTTGCCCTGCTGGACGGCGGACGCCAGGGCGCCCATCGTCTCCTCCAGCGGCGTGTGCGGGTCGAAACGGTGCGAATAGAAGATGTCGACATAGTCGACGCCCATTCGGGCAAGCGAGGCGTCGAGGGACGACAGCAGGTACTTCCGCGAGCCCCATTCGCCGTAGGGGCCGGGATGCATCAGGTATCCGGCCTTGGTCGAAAGGATGATTTCATCCCGGTAGGGACGGAAATCCTGGGCCATCAGCTTGCCGAGGTTCAGCTCGGCGGAACCGGGCGGCGGGCCGTAGTTGTTGGCCAGGTCGAAGTGGGTGACGCCCAGGTCGAAGGCCCTGCGCAGAATGGCCCGCTGCGAGTCGAGGGTGCGGTCGTCGCCGAAGTTGTGCCACAGTCCCAGGGAGATGGCGGGCAGCTTGAGCCCGCTGCGGCCCGTACGCCGGTACTCCATGGAGTCGTAGCGCGTCCCGGCCGCGCGGTAGAGCGAAGGATCTGTCATGTGCTTCTGCCTATCACGCTCCTGTGACAGGCCGAGTTGGGTCCTCGCGACACGCTGGCAGTAGTGTGGCGCCTTCGGGGCGACCGCCGTGGCATGGAGGGGCAGGAAGAGTGAAGTTGCGCGACCTGGTGTACAGGCTCTACGCACGCCGGGTGGAAGGCCGCCTCGACCACGCCCAGGTGCCCAAGCACATCGGCGTCATCCTCGACGGCAACCGCCGCTGGGCCCGCGCGGACGGCCTCACGCTGGAGCAGGGCCACCAGGCCGGCGCAGACAAGATCTCCGAGCTCCTCGGCTGGTGCGCCGAGACCGACGTCGAGGTCGTCACGCTCTGGATGCTGTCCACGGACAACCTGGACCGCCCGGCCGACCAGCTCGGCCCGCTGCTGAACATCATCGAGAACACGGTGCGCGACCTGGCCGCCGACGGCCGCTGGCGCGTCCACCACGTCGGCACGCTCGACCTGCTGCCCGGCCGGACCCAGACCGTCCTGAAGGAGGCCGAGCAGGCCACGCTCGACGTCGACGGCATACTCGTCAACGTCGCCGTGGGCTACGGCGGCCGTCAGGAGATCGTCGACGCCGTGCGCTCCCTGGTCCTGGAGGCCGCGGACCACGGCGATTCCTTCGAGGAGCTGGCGGAGAAGGTCGACATCGACCACATCACCAAGCACCTCTACACGCGCGGCCAGCCCGACCCGGACCTCATCATCCGCACCAGCGGCGAGCAGCGCCTGTCCGGCTTCATGCTCTGGCAGAGCGCGCACTCCGAGTACTACTTCTGCGAGGTCTTCTGGCCCGCCTTCCGCAAGGTGGACTTCCTGCGGGCGCTGCGTGACTACGCCGCGCGCCACCGGCGGTACGGGAACTGACGGGCTGCGCACGAGGGCCTTCCCGGCTGGGGATGCGGGGGTCGTCCCCCGCAAGGCAGGGGCTGCGGGCGCTGCGTGACTACGCCGCGCGCCACCGGCGGTACGGGAACTGACGGAACGCCCGTCCGGGCAAGGACGGGTTCGGCAGTACGAGCAACGGTGGAACAATCGTTCACCTGCTCGTCGCATATGCCGTTGCATGGGCAAGCGGTCCAGCGGGAATATCCCCTGCAGGCCGACGGTCGGATCCGGGACCGTCGCTCTGCCAGCGGGCGGCATGGGGCCGCCCGCCCGGGAGGCCCTTTGCACCAGGACGACGACCGGACGGACCGAGCGGACCCGGGGGCCCGCACGGCCGCCGCGGCGGGCCGGTCGACCGGTCACCCTGGAAGGGCCCGGACCCGGCCCGTTCCCCGCGCCACCGTTCCTCACAACGGCGGTGCGCCCTTACCTCTGCACGAGGGGGTTCGTCCACCCGTGGTGACCAGCAAGCAGCGCCGTGATGGCGACCGGCGCACCTATGTCCTCGACACCAGCGTCCTGCTGGCCGATCCAGGAGCCATGTCCCGCTTCGAGGAGCACGAGGTCGTGCTGCCCGTAGTGGTGGTCACGGAGTTGGAGGCCAAGCGGCACCACCCCGAGCTCGGCTACTTCGCCCGCAAGGCACTGCGCCTGCTGGACGAGTACCGGGTGCAGTTCGGCCGGCTCGACGCCCCGCTCCCCATCGGCGAGCTCGGCGGCACGATCAGGGTCGAGCTGAACCACTCGGACCCGGGCATACTGCCCGCCGGCTTCCGCCTCGGTGACAACGACTCGCGCATCCTCGCGGTCGCCCGCAACCTCCAGGCCGAGGGATACGATGTCACCGTCGTCTCGAAGGACCTGCCGCTGCGGATCAAGGCGTCGGCCGTCGGACTGCTGGCCGAGGAGTACCGCGCCGAGTGGGCCATCACCGACTCCGGCTGGACGGGCATGGCGGAGCTCACCGTCACCGCCGAGCAGGTGGACGAACTGTACGCGGACGAGCGCGTGTACGTTCCCGCCGCCGCCGAACTCCCCGTGCACACCGGCCTGGTGCTGCAGTCCGAGCGTGGCAAGGCCCTGGGCCGGATGACGGCGGACGGCTCGGTGCGTCTGGTGCGCGGCGACCGCGAGGCGTTCGGCATCCACGGGCGCAGCGCCGAGCAGCGCGTGGCGCTGGACCTGCTGCTGGACCCCGACATCGGCATCGTCTCGATGGGAGGCCGCGCCGGCACGGGCAAGTCGGCGCTGGCGCTGTGCGCCGGCCTGGAGGCCGTGCTGGAGCGCCGGCAGCACCGCAAGGTGATGGTCTTCCGGCCGCTGTACGCGGTGGGCGGCCAGGAGTTGGGCTACCTGCCCGGCAGCGAGGCCGAGAAGATGAGCCCGTGGGCCCAGGCGGTCTTCGACACGCTGTCCGCGGTGACCACCACCGAGGTCATCGAGGAGGTCGTGGGCCGCGGCATGCTGGAGGTCCTGCCGCTGACCCACATCCGCGGCCGGTCGCTGCACGACGCCTTCGTCATCGTCGACGAGGCGCAGTCGCTGGAGCGGAACGTCCTGCTCACGGTGTTGTCGCGGATCGGCGCCAACTCCCGGGTGGTGCTCACCCATGACGTGGCACAGCGGGACAATCTGCGCGTCGGGCGCTACGACGGCGTGGTCGCGGTGGTCGAGCGGCTCAAGGGCCACCCTCTCTTCGCGCACGTGACGCTCACGCGTTCCGAGCGTTCGCCGATTGCGGCGCTGGTGACCGAAATGCTGGAGGACGGCCGCATCTGAGGGATCCCGGCCGTTACGTAACGGGGCGGCGCGCCGCGAAGCCAAGGAGCTTAGCGGCGCGCCGCCTTGCCGTGCGGAGGTTTCCGTGAACGTGCAGGACTAAACGGACTGTGAGCTTTCACACGTGACCGGGAATTGCCTCGGAGCCCGGCGTTCAGGCAGAGTCTGCATCCTGTCAGGCCCCGCATACGGCACACGAGCCCCTCTGGGGGCGGTGCTTCACCAGCAAAACTGAACAGCGTCGCCGTATGCCGCCCGAGCACATGCGGACCTCCTTCGCGGGAGGGCCCACCGGGTTAGTGCCTCCAGTGACCGGCCGGTCCGCTCGCGGGCCGGTGCAATCGGAGGCCAGTGCCAGGGGCACGATCGCGTCCGCGAGGTCACCTATGCGGGCGATGCTGGAAGGAAACCGTGTGAGCCGGATTTCGGTCCGGGGATTCGCCGTGGCTTCTGCCACCGCGGTCACCACCGTAGGCGCCGTCGTGGGTGTCGCCGCGGGCAACGAGCAGGCTGCGACCGACCGGGTCGAGGCCACCGCTGCCGACGCGACGCTTCTCGCGGACATCCCCGCAGGACAGAACGTCCAGGCCCAGACCGCTTCCCTCACGCAGCAGGCCGACACGCAGGCCCAGGCCGCCGACGCCGCCGCGAAGAAGGACGCCGAGGAGGCCGCGCGCAAGCAGGCCGCCGAGTCCGCCACCGCGAAGAAGGAAGCCGCGGAGGCCGAGGCCAAGAAGAAGGAGGCCGAGGACAAGGCCAAGGAGCGCGAGAAGGAAGACGACGTCGCCAGCCGTTCGGCCACGCGCGACGCCTCCTCCTTCGCGGTCAAGGGCTCGTACTCGGTCGCCGAGGTCAAGGCCATGGCCCGGCAGATGATCCCCTCCGACCAGTTCCAGTGCTTCAGCAACATCGTGAACAACGAGAGCACCTGGGACTACACCGCCACGAACCCCTCCTCGGGTGCGTACGGCCTGGTCCAGGCACTGCCCGGCACCAAGATGTCCTCCGCGGGCGCCGACTGGCGGACCAACCCGGCCACGCAGATCAAGTGGGGCCTCAGCTACATGAACGAGCGCTACGGCAGCCCCTGTGGCGCATGGTCGTTCTGGCAGGCCAACCAGTGGTACTAGGCGGTACCGCCTGAGCTCCGTTGCTCCGTACAGCTGTCGAAGCCCCCGTCCGAACCGGCCGGGGGCTTCGTCGTGTCCTCATGCAGGTAACGTCGACGCGGATGGTCACGGGGGAGTGGGGGTAGAGGAAGAAGAATGTCCAGATTGCCACAATGGGTCGGCGGCCTCGGCAAGGGGCTCATACGGCTCGCCGACCGGCTCGACGCCCGCAAGGCGGGTGCGGAGCCGGAGAGCGGGTCCAGACCCGTGCCCGAGCCCACGCCCGCACGCCCGCACGTTCCCGTGCCCGACCCGGATCCGGCCGCCGTGCCCGCACCCGAGACGCTCCCCCCGCCGCCCGGTGGCGCAGCCGCGCGGCAGGACCCGGTCGCCGCCGTCCCCTGGGGGATGCGCGTCGCGGCCGAGGTCAGCTGGCGGCTGCTGGTGCTGGCCGGCACCCTGTGGGTGCTGATGCGGGTGATCAGCGCCGTGCGGCTGGTGGTGCTGGCCTTCGTCGCCGGCCTGCTGATCACCGCCCTGCTGCAGCCGACCGTCGGCTGGCTGAAGAAGCGCGGCGTGCCGCGCGGCCTCGCCACGGCCATGACCTTCGTCTCCGGCTTCGTCGTCATGGGCCTGGTCGGCTGGTTCGTGGTGTGGCAGGTCACGGAGAACCTCGACGACCTGTCCAAGCAGGTCCAGCACGGCATCTCGGAGCTGAAGCGCTGGCTGCTCAACAGCCCGTTCCACGTCACCGAGGACCAGATCAACAACATCGCCGACAAGCTCAGCGAGGCGATCGGCACCAACACCAAGGACATCACCACCGCCGGCATAGAGGGCGTCCAGGTGATCATCGAGGTGCTGACGGGCATCCTGCTCGCGATGTTCAGCACGCTCTTCCTGCTCTACGACGGCCCCCGCATCTGGCAGTGGCTGCTCAGGCTGGTGCCGCTCGCGGCCCGTCAGGGCGTGGCGGGCGCGGGCCCGCGCGCCTGGACGACGCTGACGGCGTACGTGCGGGGCACGGTGATAGTGGCCCTCATCGACGCGATCTTCATCGGCATCGGGCTGTTCTTCCTCGACGTGCCCATGGCCGTGCCGCTGGCCGTCTTCATCTTCCTGTTCGCCTTCATCCCGCTGGTCGGCGCGGTGGTCTCCGGCGCGCTGGCGGTCGTCGTGGCGCTGGTGACGCGGGATGTGTTCACGGCGGCGATGGTGCTGATCGTGGTCCTGGCCGTGCAGCAGATCGAGGGCCACGTCCTGCAGCCCTTCATCCTGGGCCGCGCCGTGCGCGTCCACCCGCTGGCCGTGGTCCTCGCGGTGGCCGCGGGCTCGATGGTCGCCGGCATCGGCGGCGCGGTGGTCGCGGTGCCGCTCGTCGCGGTGACCAACACGGTCGTCGGCTACCTCCACGCGTACGCGAAGGAGAACGCGGCCCGCACCCGCCCGGACGCACCCCCGGAGGAACCCGCGGCCACCCCGGCCGTGCCACCGCCTCCTGCGTGACGCGGAGCCGGACACGACGAAGCGGGCCCCGACCGAGAGGTCGGGGCCCGCTTCGTCGTGTCCGGCCGGGAATCAGCCGTTCAGCACGGCCTCGGCGTCCAGGGTGGCGCCGACGGCCTGCAGGACCGAGGCGATCTTGAACGCTTCCTGGATGGTCTCGCGCTCCACGCCGGCCTTGCGCAGCACCTGCTCGTGGGAGTCGAGGCACATGCCACAGCCGTTGATGGCGGAGACGGCCAGGGACCACAGCTCGAAGTCGACCTTCTCCACGCCCGGGTTGCCGATGACGTTCATCCGCAGGCCCGCGCGCAGGTTGCCGTACTCCGGGTCCGACAGCAGGTGCCGGGTGCGGTAGTAGACGTTGTTCATCGCCATGATCGCGGCGGCGGCCTTGGCGGCCGTGTACGCCTCGGGCGACAGGTTCGCCTTGGCCTCGGGCTCCAGCTCGCGCAGCACGATCGGCGAACGGGTCGCGATCGCGCAGGAGAGCACGGTGCCCCACAGCTGCTGCTGGGGAAGGTCGGAGTTGCCGATGACCGAGCCGAGGTTCAGCTTCAGGTCCTTGGCGTAGTCCGGTATGGCGGACTTCAGCTCATCGAGGGCCATGGGGGATCAGCTCACTCGCCCGCGAGGAGCTTGACGGCGTCGAGGGTGTCCTCGCCCTTGTTCCAGTTGCAGGGGCACAGCTCGTCCGTCTGCAGGGCGTCGAGGACCCGCAGGACCTCCTTGGGGTTACGGCCGACGGAGCCGGCGGTCACCATGACGAACTGGATCTCGTTGTTCGGGTCCACGATGAAGACGGCGCGCTGGGCGTAGCCGTCCTCGCCCTCGACGCCGCACGCCTGCATCAGCTCGTGCTTGGCGTCGGCCAGCATCGGGAAGGGCAGGTCACGCAGGTCGGCGTGGTCCTTGCGCCAGGCGTGGTGCACGAACTCGGAGTCGCCGGAGACACCGAGGATCTGGGCGTCACGGTCGGCGAACTCGTCGTTCAGCTTGCCGAAGGCCGCGATCTCGGTCGGGCACACGAAGGTGAAGTCCTTGGGCCAGAAGAAGACGACCTTCCACTTGCCCTCGTAGGTCTTGTTGTCGATCTGCGCGAAAGCCTTGTCCGCGTCGAGGTCCACACAGGCGGTCAGATCGAACTCGGGGAACTTGTCACCGACAGTGAGCACGCGCTCTCCTTGCAACGAGAAATCCCCGTTTGCGGGGTTTCCTGCGGGTTGGACGAGGACAACCCTGCCACAGGAGGCATTGATAGCGGAAATAGCTAGACTGGGTTGTGTTGATCGGAGGTAGTTATCAATGTCGTCCATACCCCTCGCGCGGCCCCGCCAGCCCAGCCTCGCCCAGCTGCGTGCGTTCGCCGCCGTGGCCGAGCACCTCCACTTCCGGGACGCCGCCGGCGCCATCGGGATGAGCCAGCCCGCCCTGTCGGGGGCCGTCTCGGCGCTGGAGGAACTGCTCGGAATTCAGCTTCTTGAGCGTACGACGAGAAAGGTACTGCTCAGTCCCGCGGGTGAGCGGCTCGCCGTCCGGGCCCGCACCGTCCTGGAGGCGGTCGGTGACTTCATGGAGGAGGCCGACGCGGTCCGTGCCCCCTTCACGGGTGTGCTGCGGCTCGGCGTCATCCCCACCGTCGCGCCGTACCTGCTGCCCACCGTCCTGCGCCTGGTCCACGACTCCTATCCGGACCTCGACCTCCAGGTCCACGAGGAGCAGACCTCCTCGCTGCTCGACGGCCTCGGCCAGGGCCGGCTCGACCTGTTGCTGCTCGCCGTGCCGCTGGGCGCGCCCGGCGTCACCGAACTGCCGCTGTTCGAAGAGGACTTCGTTCTCGTCACGCCCTGCGACCACTGGCTGGCCGGACGCAGCGACATCCCGCGCGACGCCCTGCGCGAGCTGGACCTGCTGCTGCTCGACGAGGGGCACTGCCTGCGCGACCAGGCCCTCGACATCTGCCGCGAGGTGGGACGCGTGGAAGGGGCGCCGATGACCACGAGCGCCGCCGGGCTGTCCACCCTGGTGCAGCTGGTCGGCGGCGGCCTCGGCGTCACCCTGCTGCCGCGCACCGCCCTCCGCGTGGAGACCGGCCGCAGTGACCGGCTCGCCACCGGCTACTTCGCCGAGCCGGCGCCGTCACGCAGGATCGCCCTGGCCATGCGGTCGGGAGCGGCACGTCAGGGCGAGTTCGAGCAGTTCGCGGACGCGCTGCGGAAGGAACTGCGACAGCTGCCGGTACGCATCACCCCCTGACGCCGCTGCCCGCTGCGTAAGGGGCGCCGTCCATGGACGACGCCCCTTACCCGGCCTGCAGGTAGCGGGAGTTACTCGGCCCGCAGTCCCTCCGGGCGCGATGCCGGCCGCGACGTTGCGGACGCGCTCGACGGCGTCCGGCGACGACGGGTCCAGGCGCAGGGCCACGTTGGCCGAGGCGTCCGCCACGCCACGCACGTCGATGGCGGAGGGAGTCGCCAGGACGTCCTCGCCGCCCATGCCGCGCCCGGTCGAGCGAGGGTCCTGGGGGCCGACGACGCGTGCCGACGCCGGAACGGTCCAGCGCACCTTCTCCTGAGCCGCGCCCTTCGCCAGGGACAGCTCCGTGCCGGGCCGCGCGTCCTCGTCGTACCTGCCGGGTGCTCCCGCGACGACGAAGACGTCACCGTCCTTGCACGAGCCCACCGGGGCGAGAGCGCGCAGGGTGTCGCAGTCGCCGATGGTGAGGGAGACGACCCCGCGCGGCTCCTCGCGCTCGCCCCGCACATGAACGGTGCCGATCGCCTGCCGGACACCCGGGACCGTGCGGAACTTCTCGACGAACGCGCTCGCGTCGCCCCGGATACCACGCTCTGTCCGAGGTGGACCACCCGCCCGCGGCCGTCCTCCCGCAGGTCGGCGTCCAGGTGGAACAGGGCGTGGTCGCAGATGAGCTGGTCGGCCAGATCGCCGCCGCGCTTGCGCTGGGTGAGCTCGCGCATCAGGCGCAGGTGCTCCGAGCGCTGGGCGTCCAGCAGGGCGTTGGCGTCGCGGCCGGTCAGCAGGGCCAGGGCGATCTTGGTGTAGAGCGTCGACTGCAGGTAGGGCTCGGGCTTCTCGGGCCGGGTCAGCCACGCCGCCGACGAATGCCGGCCGGGCTGAAGGGTCGGCCCGGCCGGCGTCCCGGGTCGGGAACCGGGAGGGTCAGGGACCCTCTGGCGTCTTCGGCGGGCGTCCCCGCCTGCGGATCGCGCCCACGTCGCCCGGCAGCCGGCCGGCCTCCGCCAGCGCCTTGCGCAGCAGGAACTCGATCTGCGCGTTCGTGCTGCGCAGGTCCTCGCCCGCCCAGCGGGCCAGGGCGTCGTGGACGAGGGGGTCGAGCCGCAGCAGCACCTGTTTGCGCTGCTGCGGCCGCCGGGGACGGTCCTCCGTCACTGGTAGAGGGTGCCGGTGTTCAGGACGGGCTGGGCGGCCCGGTCACCGCACAGCACCACCATCAGATTGCTCACCATGGCCGCCTTCCGCTCCTCGTCCAGCTCCACGAAGCCCTGCTCGTTGATCCGCTCCAGCGCCTGCTCCACCATGCCGACCGCGCCCTCGACGATCAACTGGCGCGCCGCCACCATCGCACCGGCCTGCTGGCGCTGCAGCATCGCCGAGGCGATCTCGGGCGCGTAGGCCAGGTGCGTGAAGCGCGACTCGATGATGCGCACGCCGGCCGCCGCGACCCGCTCGTGCAGCTCGGCGGCGAGCTTCTCGGTGATCTCCTCGGCGTTGCCGCGCAGCGACAGGGCGTCCTCGTCGTGTGCGTCGTAGGGGTACTCGATGGCGATGTGCCGCACGGCCGCCTCGGTCTGGGTGGCGACGAACTCCTGGAAGTCCTCCACCTGGAACATCGCCTGCGCGGTGTCCTCCACCCGCCACACCACGACCGCCGCCAGTTCGATGGGGTTGCCGTAGGCGTCGTTGACCTTCAGGACGGCGGTCTCGTGGTTGCGGACCCGGGTGGAGATCTTCTCGCGGCTGGTGAAGGGGTTCACCCAGCGCAGACCCTCGGTGCGGATGGTGCCGCGGTAGCGGCCGAAGAGCTGCACGACCTGCGCCTGACCCGGCGCGACGGTGTTCAGGCCGCACATCGCGATGATCGCGGCGAGGGCGACGACGATGCCGACGGGAATGAGGGCGACGGAGGCCGGCTTGCCGAGCACGGCCCCGGCGACGACCAGACCGGCCCCGCCGAGCAGGCCCACCAGGCCGAGCAGAAGGGCGAGCCCGCCGCCGATGTCGCTGGCGGGGAGCTCACGGACCGGCGGCCGCGCCGACGTGTCCGGCGTGATGGCTGGTGCGGTGCCCGCGGTGGTGTCGGACATGGGATTCCCCCTGTTTCTGCTGCGGTGCGCGGCGGTCGCCGCATCCCCGAACGCTGTCTATCAAAGTGATAGCACATTATTGCCCTGTACGGTTTCCCGCACTGCGCCGTACCCGGTTCCCGCCGACCGGGGTGCTGTATGTCACGTCCGTTATTGCCGTGATCGATGGGCGTTTGGCGGCAGATGCGGTGTTAGCTTCATGAGCTGGGTTGGGGGCGGACGGACTGGAGCTACGGGAGAGATGGGCCGAGCGGACGCGCGACGAGCGCAGAAGAAGGGCAGTCGCCCTGCAGAGGGTGGCGGGAAGCCCAAGAAGAAGGGCATACGCCGGTTCTTCACCTGGAAGTTGCTGCTGGCCTACTTCCTGGGTGCGATAGCCCTGGGCATGGGCGCGTTCTACGCGCTGTACCTGTACGTGGACGTGCCCGGCAAGGGCAACGAAGCGGCGAAGGCGCAGAGCAACGTCTACAAGAACCAGAAGGGCGAGATCATCGCCCGCCTCGGCGAGGTCAACCGCGAGGAAGTCCCGCTGACGAAGGTCCCCCAGGACGTTCAGCGCGCCGTCGTCGCCGCCGAGAACAAGAACTTCTGGACCGACCCGGGTGTCGACCTCAAGGGCACCGCACGCGGCATCCTCAACACCGTCATGGGCCGCGGCAAGCAGGGTGGTTCGACGATCACCCAGCAGTACGTCAAGAACTACTACCTGGACCAGCGCCAGACCGTCACCCGCAAGGTGAAGGAACTGATCATCTCGCTGAAGGTCCAGGACGAGAAGCCGAAGGAAGAGATCCTCGCCGGCTACCTGAACACCAGCTACTTCGGCCGCAACGCCTCCGGCATCCAGGCCGCCGCGCGCGCCTACTACGGCAAGGACGTCGAGAAGATCACCCTGGAGGAGGGCGCCTACCTGGCCGCGCTCCTGCAGGCCCCGAGCCAGTACGACTGGGCGTCGGCCTCCGACGCCGGCAAGCGCAACGTCGAGGCCCGCTGGAACTACGTCCTCGACAAGATGGTCGAGCAGAAGTGGCTCGACCCGGCCAAGCGCCAGTCGATGAAGTTCCAGCCGCCCGGCCAGCCGAAGCCCCCGGCGGGCCTCACCGGCCAGAACGGCTACCTGGTCCAGGCGGCCCGCCAGGAGATGATCCGCGACCTCAAGCGCCAAGGCCGCCCGGAGAGCGACTTCGCGGCCGGCGGCTGGACGATCACCCTCAGCATCGACCCGAAGAAGCAGGCGGCGCTGGAGAAGGCCGTCAAGAAGCAGCTGACCGACGACCTGGACCCCAAGGCCCGCGAGGTCGACGGCCACGTCCAGCCCGGCGCGGTCTCCGTGGACGTGAAGACCGGTCAGGTCGTCGCGATGTACGGCGGCCAGGACTTCATCAAGCACCAGACCAGCAACGCCACCCGCGCCGACTACCAGCCGGCCTCCACCTTCAAGCCGCTGATCCTCGCCTCGGCCCTGCAGAACGGGTCCAAGACCCAGGACCGCAAGCCGATCACGTCCTCCACCCTCTACGACGGCACCGACAAGCGGCCCGTGGTGGACAAGGGCGCCCCGGTCGGCTTCGCCCCGGAGAACGAGGACGGCTACTCGGAGAACCCGGTCACCGTCCAGAAGGCGATGAACAAGTCGGTCAACTCCGTCTTCGCGCAGATGGCCGTCGACGTCGGTCTCGCCAAGGTCAAGAAGACCGCCGTCGAGCTGGGCATGAAGAGCGACTTCGAGGAAGTGCCCTCCCTGTCGCTGGGCTCCATGGGCGCAAGCCCGCTGGAGATGGCCGGGGTCTACGCGACCCTCGACAACCACGGCAAGAAGATCAACCCCAGCATCATCAAGTCCGTGTCCTGGAAGGGTGAGGCGTACAAGCTCCCCAGCCCGGTCACCGACGAGCGCGTCGTCTCCCGCAACACCGCCGACGGCGTCACCGGCGTCATGACCGGCGTGGTCGACGACGGTACGGCGAACGTCGTCAGCAGCGCGCAGTACCAGGTGGCCGGCAAGACCGGTACCTCCGACGACAACAAGTCCGCCTGGTTCACCGGCTACACCCCGGGCCTCGTCACCTCCGTCGGCGTGTTCGGTGAGGGACCCGGCGGCAAGCAGGTCACCCTGCAGGGCACCGGCGGCGGCGGCCGCGTCAACGGTGGTGGCTACCCGGCCAAGATCTGGGCCTCGTACATGTCCTCCGTCTTCGACGACGACGAGGACAAGTCCAAGTTCGACCTGGACACCGAGGACGGCTTCGTGCCCCCGCAGGCCCCGGTCGGCACCCCGTCGGCGGGCCCGTCGACCGGCGCCTCCCGCGGTCCGTCGTCCACGCCCTCGTCGCGTTCGCAGTCGCCCTCGGCGTCCGCCTCGCGGTCGGGCAGCTCGGGCAAGCCCACCCCGCCCACGGGCAAGCCGAACCCGCCGACCCCGCCGACCCCGCCCGTCACGTCCAACCCGACCAACACGGCCACCACGGGCGACACCGGCAACCGCCCCAACGGCGGCAGACTGCCGTAGGGCCCCGGCCCGGCGAACACCGGCACGACGAAGAACCGGCCGCCCTCCCCGCGAAGGGGAGGGCGGCCGGTTCCGTTCTTCCGCGCCGCGCCGTGCGGCGGCCCTCAGCGCCCCTGGGGCGGTAAGGCCAGCTCGAACCAGACCACCTTGCCCGTGCTCAGCCGGGTGGCGCCCCACCGCCGGGCCAGCTTGTTCACCAGGTACAGACCCCGGCCGCCCTCGTCCGACGGGCGGGCCTGGCGCAGCCGCGGCAGCTGCGGCACGTCGTCGCCGACCTCGCAGCGCAGCACGTCGGTGCGCAGCAGCCGCAGCGTGATCGGCCGCTCGGCGTACCGGACCGCATTGGTGATGACCTCGCTGACCAGCAGCTCCACGCTGTCCGTCAGCTCCTCCAGGCCCCAGCGCGTCAGCGCCCGCCGGGCCAGCCGGCGCGCCTGGCGGGCCGTCTGCGGCCGCGGGTCCAGGAACCAGTACGCGACGTCGCTCGGCGCGATGCCCTCGAAGCGGGCCGCCAGCAGGGCGATGTCGTCGTCCCGGTCGCCGGGGCCGAGCATGCCCAGCACCTCGTCGCACAGCGGCTCCAGCGGGGGCGGATTGGGGCCGGTCAGCCGGGCGGTGTCGATCAGCCGCTCGCGCAGCTGCTCTATGCCCGTCCAGACGTCCCGTATCCGCGACTCCACCAGACCGTCGGTGTAGAGCAGGAGCGTCGCCCCGGCGGGCGCGTCCAGCTCCACGGCCTCGAAGTCCACGCCGCCCACGCCGATCGGCGCGCCCGGCGGCACCCGCAGCACCTCGGCCCGGCCGCCCCGGTGCAGCAGCACGGGCGGCGGGTGACCGGCGTTGGCTATCACGATGCGGTGGGCGACCGGGTCGTACACCGCGTACAGGCAGGTGGCCATGCGGTCGCTGCCCAGGCGCTGCGCCTGCTCGTCCAGGTGGTGCAGCACCTCCTGCGGCGGCAGGTCCAGCCCGGCCAGGGTCTGCGCGGTCGTCCGCAGCTGGCCCATGATCGCGGCGGAGGTCATGGAGTGCCCCATGACGTCGCCGACGACCAGCGCCACCCGGTTGCCCGGCAGCGGGATCGCGTCGTACCAGTCGCCGCCCACCCGGGCGGTCTCGGCGGCCGGCAGGTAGCGGCTGGCGAGCCGCACGCCCGTGGGCTGCGGCAGGGAGTCGGGGAGCATGGTGCGCTGCAGCTCGTCCGCGATGTAGACCTCGCGGCCGTAGAGGACGGCCTTGTCCACGCCGAGGGCGGTGTGCGTGGCCAGCTGTGCGGCGACGAGCAGGTCGTCGCTCTCGAAGGCGGGCCGGTCCAGGCGGCGGATGAACACCGCCGCGCCGATCACCCGGCGCCGGCCGCGCAGCGGCGCCAGGATCGTGCGGTGCTGCTCCGGTACGTGCCGGCCTTCGCCGAGCAGCTCCGGCAGGGCCGCCCGCGCGGCTGCGGAGTCCCCGAAGACGGGCCTGACCCCCCGCAGCACCTCCGCGAGCGGCCCGCCTATGCGCACCTCGCAGCGCTCCGCGGCCTCGACGGCCAGCTCGGGCCCCGGGTCGGGCCGCTCCTGCGGGCCGTCGGCCTCGTCCAGGCCGCGCACGTACTCGGGCAGCCGGTCCGTGCGCCGCAGCCGCAGCACCACGGGCCCCACGGGCCGCTCGTCGCCCACGGGCAGTGGGTCGCGCAGGTAGACGAGGATCGCGTCGGCGAACGTGGGCACGGTCGCCCGGCACAGCCCGAGCACGATCTCGTCCAGGTCGATGCCCCGCGCGATGCGCCGGGTCGCGGCCCCGACGAAGCGCAGCCGCTCCCCGCCGTGGCCGCCGTGCGGCGGCGGGGCGTCGCCCCCGGGCCGGACTCCGGCGTGCGGGCCGTGACCGGACCCGCCACCGGCGCCGTCCACCGGCTCCGGAACGTTCACCGGGGGCTCGGCGTTCACCGGATGCGCGGCGCAGCCCCCGTCCGCGGCCCGGGCGCCGACCGGGACGTGCGCCCCGGACTCCCCGGCGGCCGCGGGCACCCGGCCCGGCCGTGCCGGCTCCGGAGCGGCCTCGGCCGGGGCATGGGGTCCGTCGTCCCCGGGCAGGGCGGAGTGCGGCTCCTCGCGGGGCGTCTCGCCGGCCCGCCGGGCCG
>NZ_JAIXMK010000033.1:0-3653 GCF_020328095.1 Streptomyces sichuanensis | reverse complement strand
GCGGGCGAGGCGGGCCAGCCGCGCGGTCCGGCCGGGCCGCGGGGGCGCGCCGGAGCCGGGGGGCCCGCCGGCGGCCGCCTGCGGGCTCACGGCGGCTTCTGGGGTGGTCTCGGGACCCGAGGGCACGGTCGCGCCTTCCTGGAGCTTTCGGGGTGCCTGCTGACCGTACCTCGCTCCGGGGGCGTCCCGGCCCGGCGGGTGGCCCCGGGAAGATCCGGGAGGCCGCCCCGGAAGGCCCGGGGCCGTGCGGGGCCGCGGAAGGGGGGCCCGGCGTCCTTCGGGCCGGCCTGGGATCCGCTGGCTGCGGGTCGACCGAGAGCCGTTGTCTACTGAACGTCCGGGCCCCACCCGGGTCGCACCTGCCGGCCCGGCCGAACCCTCCCTCACCCCGTGCGCTGGACCTGGCTCCCAGTGGCGGTGCACCTGCTCGGCACCCCGCCCCGTGGCCCAGCTGCGCTCGACGGCTGCGTGGAGGTTCGCCGGTCGGACGTCCTGTGGTGGACAGCGGAGAACCTACCGGCCGCCGCCCGCACCGTGTCAACACCTTCGTGACCTGCGTGTGTCGTTCAAATCAGCAGGTCAGTACGGTAGATGGGACGGCACGGCGGCGGGCGGAGGGGACGTCGTTCGGCGGTACGCGGCTCTACGGCGTCACTCGTTCGGGCCCGCGTACACCGTGCGCCCGGCCACCACCGTCCGCAGGCAGACCGGCAGCGGTGCGCCGGGGGTGAGGTCGGGCAGGCCGGGGGTGCCCGAGCGCGGGTCGGTGGACCAGTTGGCGACGCGGGTGTCGGGCACCTGCACCACGAGGTCCCCGCCCTCCCACACCGCGTAGTCGGCGGGCGCGCCCGGCACCAGGATGCCCGCGTCGTCGCGGCCGATGGCCCGCCAGCCGCCGCGCGTGTGCGCGGTGAAGGCGGCCCTGACCGAGATGCGGTGCGCGGGCGTGCGGTGGAAGGCGGCCGCCCGGACCGTGCCCCACGGGTCGAGGGGCGTGACGGGGCTGTCGGAGCCGAGGGCCAGCGGGATGCCGGCCCGCAGCATGGACGCGTACGGGTTGAGGGTACGGGCCCGCTCGGTGCCCAGGCGCCGGGCGTACAGGGCCTCGTCACCGCCCCAGGTGGCGTCGAAGGCCGGCTGCACGGAGGCGGTGAGGGCGAGTTCGGCGAAGGCGGCGATGAGTTCGGGGCTGAGCATCTCGGCGTGCTCGACGCGGTGCCGGGCGGCGCGCACGCGCGCCAGGCCCAGCTTGTCCGCGGCCGTGCGCACGCCCTCGACGACCGCCGAGAGGGCGGCGTCGCCGATGGCGTGGAAGCCGGCCTGCAGGCCCGCCTCGGTGCAGGCGATGACGTGGGCGGCGATGGCACCGGCGTCGAGGTGGGCGACGCCGCGCTGCTCCGGCGCGTCGGCGTAGGGCTCGTGCAGGCAGGCGGTGTGGGAGCCGAGCGAACCGTCCACGAACAGGTCTCCGGCCGCGCCGGCCGCCCCGAGCTCCCGGACGCGCCCGGCGCCCTCCACGGAGGTGACCGCCTCGGCCCAGTAGCCGGTCACCCGCGGGCCGGGCCCGGCCGCCGCCAGGTCCAGCAGGCCGGTGAAGTCGTCGGCGCTGGAGATCTCGGGCCCGGCGCACTCGTGGACGGAACCGATGCCGAGCGAGGCCGCGCGGGCGAGCGCGGCGCGCTGCGCCGCCCGGCGCTGCGCGGGGGTGACGCTGTCGTACGCGGCGGCGCGCACGGCGTGGTGGGCGACCCCGGTCAGCGGCGCGTCGGCGGAGTACCCGCTCAGCTCGCGCGCGCGGGGGACGAGGTCGAGCAGGGCGGTGGTGACGACGGCCGAGTGGACGTCGGCGCGGGTGAGGTAGAGCGGCCTGCCGCCGGTGGCCTCGTCGAGCTCGCGCCGGGAGGGGGCGCGCAGTTCGGGCCAGGCGCTGGCGTCCCAGCCGTGGCCGAGCAGGACGCGGTCGGCGGGCCGGGCCGCGGCGTGGGCCCGGATGCGGCCGAGGGCCTCGGCGAGCGTGGGCACGCCGGTGAGGTCGAGCCCGGTGAGCGCCAGGCCGGTCGCGGTGGTGTGCACGTGCGCGTCGGTGAACGCCGGGGTGACGAGCGCGCCTTCGAGGTTGACGACGGCCTCAACGCCGTCGGCGAAGGAGTCCGCCGCGCCCTCGGAGCCGATCCAGGCGACGCTGCCGTCCTCGACCACCATGGCGGTGGCGAAGGGGTCGGCGGGGCTGTGTACGGTGCCGTTTCGCAGCAGGACGGTGCGGGGTGGCTGGTCCTCGAAGGCGGTGCGCTCGCTCATGGGAGCCAGTCTGGCCCCTCGCGGGGAGCGCGCCGAACCGGGGCCCCGGCGGCGGGTCAGCCGACGCGGGGCGGGCGGGCCTCGTAGGGGGTCGACAGGACGATCGTGGTGCGGGTGGACACGCCGGCGAGCGAGCGGATGCGGGCGAGCAGGTGCTCCAGCTCCAGGGGTGTGGCCACGCGCACCTTGAGGATGTAGTTCTCGTCGCCGGCGACGCTGTGGCACGCCTCGATCTCGGGGATCTCGGCGAGCCGGTCGGCGATGTCGTCGGGGGCGCTGGGGTCGAAGGGCTTGACCGAGATGAACGCGGTCAGGGGCAGCCCGACGGCCTCGGGGTCGACGACCGCCGCGTAACCGCGGATGACGCCCCGCTGTTCGAGCCGGCGCACGCGCTGGTGCACCGCCGAGGTGGACAGGCCGGTGGCCTTGCCCAGGTCGGTGTAGCTCATCCGCCCGTCCTTGACGAGCAGTTCCACGATTTCTCTGTCCAGCTCCTCCACATGGGTCAACCTACTGCGTCCCGGTGCGTCCGGAACAGCCGACGGCGCCGCAGGCGCACAACGTATGTGACAAACGCCACAGGTATGCACCCGTGTCCTCCCGGGGGTGGCGATTACCCGGCTGCCCGCGAGGGAAGTGCTTGCTGTGGCCGAGGCCGAGATTGCCTGGCCGGCCCATCCGAGGGGGAAAAACACTATGCCCAGCCTGGAACGCCTGGACCACGACGGCGACGGCAGCCCGTACGACACCGAGACCTACGAGATGTTCCGGGTCACCTGCCCGGACTGCGCGCGGCCGATCGGGCTGCTCGCGGACGAGGACGTCCTGCCGGAGCACGCGCTCTGCCCGTCCCCGTGGAATCCGTTCGGGCTCACCGTCTGCCCGGGCTCGGGGCGCGGCATCGAGGACGCCGCCCCGGCCGACGATTCGCTGGCCGCGCAGGACCTGGACGCGGCGCTGCTGCTCACGCTGCCGGAGTCGCTGGACTGGCGGACGCAGCCGTTCTCGCACATCGGCGGTCCCGGCTCGCGCCCGCTGCGCGTGCCGGAGATGCGGCATTCGTCCTGAACGGACGTGCCGGAGCAGCACCGAAGACGCTGCAGGAGCGGAAGGGGTGAAGGGGACGCCCGGGAAGGAGTCGCACCGGCGGCGCCGGTGCGACTCGCAACACGGGCTCAGGCGGCGGACTCGGGCCCTGCCACGTGGCGGGCGATGACCATCCGCTGGATCTGGTTGGTGCCCTCGACGATCTGCAGGACCTTGGCCTCGCGCATGTAGCGCTCGGCGGGGAAGTCGGCGGTGTAGCCGTACCCGCCCATCAGCTGGACGGCGTCGGTGGTCACGCGCATCGCGGC